>CAWUOF010000042.1:0-14380 GCA_963923765.1 uncultured bacterium
ACTCCTAAATTGCGTCTTGTGACACATTTTCCCTTAAATTTGACATATTGCACTACTAGCAATAACCGCCAAGGTGTTAAATTTAATGGCACAAAGCTAAATTTAGGTAAGTAGTCCAGTTTATGTCCTCCAATGGCTATCACCTAAAAAAAGCCCAGTTGAGAATGGAGGCAAAATTCAGTTAAATATGATCAGTAAATATGATCAGTAAACTTGTCCCTGATGCTTTTTTTAGTGGCAAAACTCCCTGAAAAAAGTAAAAGAAGTAAAATTTAAAGGATTGTTTAGAGTGTAGTTCTAACCAATTCAGGGTTTCGGAGAAGTTTTAATATGTTCAAAACCGTTTTATTTCCGATCGACCATAGTCGAGAGTCCCGCGAGGCGGCTGATACAGTTGCTAATATTGTCAAAACCTACAACAGTCGCTTGGTTATTCTCTCTGTGGTAGAAACGCCGCCCGCAGAAGAAAAAGTAACACCAGAAGTAGCGGCTATGAATTCTCCAGAAGCGATCGCCCAACTTTTGGAAAATGCCCAGCAGATGTTTGAGCAAAAAAATATCAAAGCTGAAATCATTGAAAAAGAAGGACAAGTAGCCTTTACTATCTGTGATGTTGCTGATGAAATTACTGCCGATTTAATTATTATGGGCTGTCGTGGCATGGGATTAACTGAAGACCACGCCTCGGAAAGTATCACTAACCGAGTTATTAACCTATGTCCCTGTCCGGTCTTAATTGTCCCCTAAAGCAATTTAGCTAATAAATAATTAATTACCAACAAAAAATTAGAAATACCCATGACTACTCCACCTATTCAATGGTACCCTGGACATATTGCTAAGGCTGAACGGGATTTAAAAGAACAGTTAAAGCTAGTAGATGTAGTATTGGAAGTGCGTGATGCTCGCATTCCTCTGGCTACTCAACATCCCCAAGTTAGCCAATGGTTGGGTAGTAAAAATCGGGTGTTGGTAATTAATCGTTTGGATATGATTTCTGCTGAAATACGGCAGCTATGGAAGTCTTGGTTTGAAACGCAAGGAGAAAAAGTTTTTTTTACTAATGCTCAAAAGGGGGTGGGTGTGGAGGCGATCGCCAAGGCTGCCCAAGCTGCCGGAGTAGAAGTTAACCAAAGAAGGCGCGATCGAGGAATGTTACCTCGTCCAGTGCGTGCAGCAGTTATTGGTTTTCCTAATGTTGGTAAATCAGCTTTAATTAATCGTTTGTTAAAACGTCGTGTTGTAGAAAGTGCTGCTCGTCCTGGAGTTACTCGCCAATTAAAATGGGTGCGAATATCTGATGAAATAGAATTATTAGATGCTCCTGGAGTTATTCCTCTCAAGTTGGAAGACCAAGAAAATGCTATTAAGTTAGCTATTTGTGATGATATCGGCGATGGAGCTTATGATAAACAACGAGTGGCAGTTGCTTTAATTGAATTGTTAACCTATTTGGAAGCTACGAGTGAAGGTTTAGTTTGTTTGGATAAGCTGCGAAAGCGCTATTACATTGAACCTACTGCTATGAGTAGCGAAGATTATTTAGAAAATTTATCTCAACGCCAGTTTCAAGGTAATATCGATCGCGCTTCTCGTCAAATATTAACTGATTTTCGTAAACTATTTTTTGGTCTTATTCCCCTAGAATTACCCCCTAAATAAATCCCAGGTTTAATTTACTTAATTATTAATTATTTCAATTAAATAATTATAATTATTTGCCATCACCACAAACAAATTATTATTTTTATAAATAAATTAAGATTTATACAATTTTGTTTAATAAACTCAATAATTTGTAATATATATAGAATAAAATATAGTCGCCTTTGTGTTTAAAATAATAAAAAGCAGTCGCTATTATGGATTTGATTTAGCCTGCACAGTAAAATGCAACATACACTTTAAAATTTTTGACTAGGGCGGGCTACTCCCAACTTTATAAATAACTGTCGTGGCGGTTGCTATAATAGTAGCGGAGAGCTTATTTATGACAACAAATAGAAAAAGAATCTCTAGTATTTCTAGGAGACAATTACTTAAGTTATCTGGTACAGGTTTATTACTATCTGGATGTTCTTATATTTTTGAAAAAAAAATCGCAGGTAATAAACCAGAAATTGCTAATAATCAAACAGTAATTGCAACTCCTGAAAAACCTACCATTAATATTACCGATAATAAAGTCGAGCCATTGCAAAGATTAATGGAGGGAAATCAGCGTTTTCTGGCGGGTAACAATATTCATCCTAGTCAATCATTAGCAGATGTAAAACAAGCAGCAAAAGGGCAAAAACCGTTTGCTATTATTCTTAGTTGTGCTGACTCGCGAGTACCTCCAGAAATTATTTTTGATCAAGGTCTGAGTAATTTATTTGTTTTGCGAGTAGCGGGTAATATTCTCGATGATGCCTTATTAGCTAGTATTGAATATGCGGTAGAACATTTGCATATATCATTATTAATGGTATTAGGACATAAACGATGTGGTGCAGTAGAAGCTACTCTTAATGCGGTGCAAAAAGGTGGAAAAATTCCTGGACATTTGAAAACTTTAGTAACAGCAATCAAACCGGCAGTAATGCAGGCTAAAGGTAAACCAGAAGAACTTTTAGACCAAGCAGTAAAAGCTAATATCAAAATGGTGGTGCAGCAGTTAAAAAATGCTACTCCCATTGTGGCAAAAGTAGTAAAAAGTAACAAACTAAAAATTGTTGGTAGTTATTATGATTTAGATACTGGTGCAGTACAAATAATTAGTTAATTTAGAGAAATGCATCTTATTTTTGTCAAAAGATAGGTAATATTTTCAGAGATAACCCGTATTAAGCATTAATAAATAGCAGAGAAAATTCGGAAATCTATCTTTTTATAAAAATGAGATGCAATCATTATTAATTGTTGCAAATTTCGCCTATAAAAATCAATTAAAAAATAGCTAAAATTTACTTGGGAATATATCACAAAATGAGTTATATAATACTCCTAAAATCGGTGGCATTTCATAGAGAGACAAAAAAATTTTTTAACTATGTAAATATATATAATTTTTGGCCATCATCTAATCAGGGCTTTCGATAGCGTCATAACTGTTTTTACAATATACGGAGATGCACCCTAAACCTCTCTATAGTGTATCACTAAAGTCCTAGCGATGCCATCCCCTCTCAATTAATTTTTTGCCTCTTGATGCAGTACCACTTAAAGATAGTTAACAATGCTGTTAGCTAGGTTTTTAGGTACAAACACTATCCTGATGAGGGATTTACTTTTTGGTAATATCCTAGTTAACATTAAAAAATATATCTGGGATGATATAACGAAAATTATGATAATCTTTACAAAGACTTTAAACAAAAAAAACAGAATTTTAGAAATACTTTGGCAAATTAGTAGCTAAATAGCTGTCATTTATGTCCAAATAGATATTAGTATATGGTAAACTTCTCTTGGTGACATGGAATGAGCTACTGCATTAATCCGGCTTGTCCAAATCCTGATAACCCAGACGAGGAGCTACATTGTTTAACTTGTGGTTCATCATTGTTATTTCACGATCGCTATCGAGTCATTAAAGCACTGGGGCAAGGAGGATTTGGGGCTACGTTTTTAGCTAAAATAGAAACTTTACCTGGTGAGCCTAAATGCGTAATTAAGCAATTACGACCAGCTATTACTACACCCCACGTTTTACAAATGGCTAGGGAATTATTTGCCAGGGAAGCTAAAACTCTGGGGAAAGTTGGGGATCATCCCCAAGTACCACAGTTATTAGATTATTTTGAAGTGGATCAACAGTTTTACTTAGTACAAGAATATGTCAGTGGCGCGACATTAAAACAAGAGGTAAAGCGATCTGGGCCATTTACGGAATTTGAAGTTAAAAAATTTTTGCGGGAAATTTTACCAGTTTTGCAATATATCCACAGCAAAGAAGTTATTCATCGAGATATAAAACCTGCTAATATTTTGCGTCGTAACCTGGATAATAAACTGGTTTTAATCGATTTTGGTGCAGTTAAAGACCAAGTTAATCAAACTACTGTTGCCGGTGGCACTGGACAAACTGCTTTTACAAATTTTGCGATTGGGACTCAAGGTTTTGCCCCGCCAGAACAAATGGCATTACGCCCAGTTTATGCTAGTGATATCTATGCTTTAGGTGTTACTTGTATTTATCTGCTTACGGGTAAATCGCCGATCGAACTAGATTATGATATGTCAACTGGGGAAATGCGTTGGCGAGAAAGAGTAGATGTTAGTCCTGGTTTTGCTAAAATTCTCGAAAAAATGCTAGAAGTTTCCGTGCGTCATCGCTATCAGTCAGCAACGGAAATGATTAAAGTTTTGGAATTAGAAAATCATGGGGATAGTTTATCTCAGAGCATGATTAGTGGCAGGTTACATAATAACCCAGAAAAAACCCCTGGCAATTCAGATGCTAATTCTGGTGGCTCTGGTGGTTCTTCTCCCACATCCAGGATGGCTCAGGCAATTCGGGAACGTAATGCTAGAATGTCAGGGGCAACCCATTTACAACCTGGGGCATCCCGAAATCGCATTGTTGCTTCTTCCCCAGGGTCAGGAATGGCTAATAATAAAGCTAATGGGGAAACTAATGCGATGATGCCGCAAAAATGGGATGAGGATAGTCTTCGTGTTGCTTATACCAAAGGTAGAAAAGATTTTGCAACTAGTGATCTGCGTAACCTGAATTTACAAAAATATCGTTTAATTGGAGTAAATTTCTATCAATCTAAATTAGACAAAACTAATTTACAAGGGGCAGAATTAAGTAAGGCTAATTTTGGTCAGGCAAGTTTGCGAGAAGCTATTCTTAAAGATGCTAATTTAAACGAGGCATATTTTACTAACGCTAATTTAGAAAAAGCCGATTTACGCGGCGCAGATCTAACTAATGCCTATTTAAGTAATGCTAATCTTCGGGGTGCTAATTTATGCGGTGCTAATTTAACTGGTGCTCGTATATCTGATGAGCAATTAGCTATGGCAAAAACTAATTGGTTAACTATAAAACCTGATGGTAAAAAAGGTTTTTGGTAAAATAATTAGTGAACTTTAGCCTATATATTTTTTCATGTTGCAATTTTTTACATGGAGTTAATCAAGCCGATCTGTTATGCGATCGGCTGATAACAGAAATTTTTACTTAATTTAATATTTTTTATATCCACTTTCTCGAAACAGTGATAAGATATAAAGTGAGACAAAAAACTCTTATGATAATAATTTCCGGAATAATAGTTATCAAAATGGAATCAAGCAAATAGAAGCCTAACATCTAGGAACTCTATCAAATGCTAAAAATCGAAGAATCAGAAATGTATCAACAAATTCAACACCAGCTAATTTCTCATATTTTTAGACTGAGAGATAGGCAAAAATTAGACTTCCACACAATCGCTATGAGATTGGGTATTACTGAAAAAGAAGCTCAAGAACTTTATACAACAGCATTAAATAGCCAATCTTAAGCACAGCATCAATATTATTAGACATTTCCAAAAATTAACTTACTAGTCTTGATATGCTGGTGCTGATCAACAAATATTAAGTAATGATTGGGAATGTTAATAAATTATTGGCAAAAACTATAATTTTGTCATTTTCTGAATAAATAAGAGAGAAAGTATAATTTACTAGCTCTCTTATTGCCATGTTTGTTGTTATGGTGTTGTTGTGCTATAAAATAGCTTATCCAGAAAAATTATAGATATTTGCCTATTTAAAATATTGTTGTCAATCCCCCTATATATAGTAATACCCTGTCTAATGGGAAATTAACCAAAATTAAACAGGGCGATCGCTATTTATGAATGCTATATTATGCTAAAATCCTATACAGAAATAGGTTCCTGACCAGAAACTACCGGCGCTATAGCATTTAACTTTAAATCTGGATGATCCCCTTGTAACTGATGCAAATTCCAATCATTTTTAAACAACAATACTGGGCGACCCCAACTATCTTTTACCGTTACAGTATTAAAAAGACGACCGACTTTTTCTAAGGCATCCCAGCCACCAGGAACCCAACGAGCAACGGAATAGGGTAATAATTCAATATTAGTTTCTACGCCATATTCGTTTAATAGGCGAAATTGCACTACTTCAAATTGTAATTGCCCGACGGCGGCAAGAATTGGGTCCCGTTTAGATTCATCAACGGAATACATAATTTGTACAGCGCCTTCTTCCCGTAATTCACTAACACCTTTGCGAAATTGTTTAAATTTAGAAGGGTTAGGATTTTTTAGATAAGCAAATAATTCAGGGGAAAAACAGGGAATGCCATCATATTCCAGTTTTTGACCATTATAAATAGTATCACCGATGGCGAATACTCCAGGATTATTTAAGCCAATCACATCACCGGGATAAGCTTCTTCGATCGACTCTCGATCTTGAGCAAATAACTTTTGGGGACGAGATAACCGGACTATTTTACCTGTACGAGCATGATTTACGGTCATGTCTTTTTCAAATTTACCAGTACAAACGCGCACAAAGGCAATGCGATCGCGATGTTTCGGATCCATATTCGCTTGTAACTTAAATACAAAACCGCTAAACTCTGGATAATCAGGCTGTAATGCTCCGGCTGTACTGCTACGGGCACCGGGTTTTAAAGCATATTCCAAAAAAGCATTTAAAAATAATTGCACACCGAAATTAGTCATAGCACTACCAAAAAACACGGGGGTCATTGTGCCGGCGTGTATTTCTGCTAAATCTAATTCCGAGCCTAATTCTTCTAATACTTCTAATTCGTCTTTAAATTGATAGTAAAGATTTTGGTCTAGGAGTGTTTCTATTCTAGCATCTCCTAAGTCGATAACTGTATCGACTGCTTCTCGGCTACCATGAGCGCTACGCTCAAATAGGTGTATTTGTCTATGCATTCGATCGAAAACACCTTTAAAGCGATCGCCCATCCCTATTGGCCAGTTTACCGCATAAGTAGCCAGTCCTAATTCTTTTTCTATCTCATCTAATAACTCTAAAGGTTCTCGCCCCGGTCGATCGAGTTTATTAATAAAAGTAAAAATGGGGATACCCCGCATCCGGCAAACTTCAAATAATTTTC
This sequence comes from uncultured bacterium, assembly GCA_963923765.1. Classification (GTDB taxonomy): domain Bacteria; phylum Cyanobacteriota; class Cyanobacteriia; order Cyanobacteriales; family CAWUOF01; genus CAWUOF01. The sequence goes on from CAWUOF010000042.1 coordinate 7,109, forward strand.
GCGTTTGCGGTTCCAGACCTTTTGCTGCATCTATTAACATTACTGCATTATCTGCCGCCGCCAGAGTCCGATAGGTATCTTCACTAAAATCTTGGTGTCCAGGAGTATCCAATAAATTAATCTGGCAATTGCGATACTCAAACTGCAACACCGTCGAAGTAATAGAAATACCCCGTTGTTGCTCCATTGCCATCCAATCTGAGGTAGCATGACGCTGTGCCCTGCGTGCTTTTACGGCTCCTGCTTCGTGAATAGCCCCGCCGTAGAGCAAAAGTTTTTCTGTGAGAGTTGTTTTTCCGGCATCAGGATGGGAAATAATGGCAAAATTGCGTCGGCGCTCAACTGCTGCTTGTAATTCGCTTTGTAGTTCAGTGGTCATGCTTTAATCTAACTGGAAAATCTGAGGAAGCCTCAAATTAAATTTTATCAAAGTTATAATTTAATTAGGACGATTTTTATAAAAAAGTCGTAATTTGTTAAAAAACTAACTCCATCAGAGGGATACTAGAGTGTACGATTCAGATAAAAGAAAATTATTATCGTCTTTATGTCACGGTTCGATTTTTTTCGGTTCTCTATGGGTATTTATTGGGATACCCTTAGCAATTTTGTTAATATCTGATGATCCGGTTGTTAAAGATAATGCCAAAGAATCTCTGAATTTTCACTTTAATGTTTGGCTTTATGAGGTAATTATTGGGATTTTGTGGTTTTCTATTATTGGCATTCCCTTGGCTTTAATACTTATTCCTTTCTTTTTTCTATTCCATTGGATATTGCCTGTTTTAGCTATCTTAAAAGTTTTTAACGCGCCGGAAACTGTTTATCGTTATCCTTTCATTTTCCGTATTCTCTAAATTTTTAATTTCGCCTGGAAATTTATATTTCCAGGTTGTTTTCCTTATAATTTAACGGAGATGGGATTGTGTCTATAGAAACCCCGGATTTTTGGGAACAGCGCTATCAAGAAGGTAATACTCGCTGGGATATTGGTCAAGCAGCGCCTCCTTTTTTAAGTTTGTTAAATTCATCTCCATCTTTACCAATAGGTCGATCGGCTGTGTTAGGCTGTGGTCGTGGCTATGATGCTTTACTGTTTGCATCTTATGGTTTTGATGTGGTTGGTTTTGATTTTGCTCCTTCTGCTATTGCTGCTGCTCAGTCACAAGCTCAAATGGCAGGAATTTCTGCCGAATTTTTGCAGCGAGATATTTTTGATTTAACTAGGGAATTTTCTGGACAATTTGATTATGTAATCGAACATACTTGTTTTTGTGCTATTCCTTTAGCAAAACGTCAGGAATACGTAAAGCTGGTATATTCGTTATTGAAACCTGGGGGAGAATTAATTGGTTTATTTTTTACTCACGATCGCCCTGGCGGTCCACCTTTTGGGGTGACTCCGACAGCAATTTGCGAATATTTTGAAAGGGAATTTGATATTTTATTGCTGGAAGCAGTGACTAATTCGGTGTCAGAAAGACAAGGAGAAGAACATTTAGGACGTTTACGCCGAAAATAAATTAAAGGAGGGTTTTTTGGGTGGATAGATAATTATTATAAACCCGTTGCTACTGGTGCCCTCTAAAGAATCTCAATAATATGATTATGTTTCCATACCAAATACATAATTAATCTTGCTAATTTACTTGTATTTTTTATTTGATTACCAAGGATTTCCTATGATTGTAAATGAACTCCAATAATAAGGATGATTTAAATTGATATTACCTAATTTAACTAGCTCTGATGACAGAGGAATTTTACCTTCATTAATAATTAATAATCCATTTTCTAAGCGCACTTGACCGCGAATCATGGCTAATTGGGCGCGTCGCAAAGCTTCAGCTTTAATGGGAGCAGTTTTTAATTGTTGATAAAATTCACTCATTAATCCCAAAGTTCCTTCATCAGAAATAGACCAAAGGGAAGCTAAAGCAGATTTTACTCCTACTTGTATGGCTAACCCGGCAAAACCTAATTCTACATCTTCATCACCTAATGCAGTATTGCAGGCGCTTAAAACTAATAGCTCTACAGGCGGGTTACTGAAGTTTACGTTTCGTAAATTAGGCAAAGATAATTTTTGGTTAACAAATTGAATGTAAGAGTTTTGAGGTTCACCTTTTACAAAGTCTGCATGGGTAGCTAGATGTACTATACCAAAGGGTATTTTATTTCTTTGAGATTTTAATTGCTCTAGGGTAAATTCTGCGTTGAGAAAAGATTTTCCTCCCCAGGTTTCTTTAACTAATGATACTTCTTGAGGTACGCCCGGTAAGGAGGCTTGGTCGATAAATTCACTGGCACCCATTACTAATACTTGGGAGTTACGGATATTATTAGGTCTAAGATCGGTGAGGGAAATACTGGGCATCATGCCAATACTGTAACGTTCGATAATAAAACCTTTTGTATCATGCATTGCTGCTAGGGGAAGTGTGCGTAAGTTTACGTCAGGAATGTAAACTAAGTTTTGGATGTTTTGCTGTTGTAATTCTGTTTCTAAAGGTTGTAATAAAAATTGATACATTTTTTGGGCTGAAGTTAAATATTTTTGCCTACTACTAATATTTTTGCGAAATTCTTCGGCTGCGGCAATAACTTCGGCTCTGTTGGTGTTAACTGATTTGCGAATAGGTTTACCTTCGGATGTAACTAAAATTAATTCCAATCGATCGCTTTTTTCTCGGTTTAATGCTCTTAATAAAGGTGGTAATACATCCCCTTTTTCTCCTGCTGTTGTTATGCTACTGGCTGTGGTAACTGGGGTAATGGTTTCTGGCACAAATACTGCATAAATAATTGCTGGTTTAATTCCTACTGATGATTCTATGTTTTTCAATACATCGCGAAGTTCATTAAGTGCAATTCCTGGGTTTTCCCTTAATTTGAAATAATTTACATAGTCTTGCTTAAATAAACTATCCATTTCCCATATTTGCACAGTATCTTTTTGATTTACTCCCATGATATTAGGTTTACCCTGGGGTTGGATTAAATCAATATCTTTAATAGATATTTGATTGCTTTGAGAAGTATTAGGATTGTTTATAATAGGATTGCTAGGATTGTTTATAATAGGATTGCTAGGATTGTTTATAATAGGATTATTTATGCTGGGTTCGTTAGGTTTAGGCTCATTGATTATAGGAGTATTTGGTTGAGGTACAGATACAATGGCTATCTTACCGTTATCTTGTGTATAGGTGTAGGGAAAAGAACCGTTAGCTATAGTTTCTGGTGGGGTATTTCCTTTAGTTATTATTCCTGCGGTGCCGTTGGTAGTGGCATTTGTGACTATAAAAGGAGTAATACCATTACCTCCATGTCGGATGATAATATTTCCGCCACTATTACCGCCAAAGGTGCATATACTGGCATTACTGCAATTAGATGTATTAAAAGTGCCTGTAGCCCGGAAAAATTGACCAGTAGTAATATCTACATTTCCTCCTGTTATTCCCCCTACTGTTTTTATGTCGCTAACTTGAATATCACCGATCGGATCTAATAAAACGTTACCACCCTTACCAGTATTTCCTGTAGAGTCAAGTTTTAGGGCAGTAATTTGGGTTTTAGCTTGTACTTCGATATTTCCACCATTAATGGCACCAAAACTAAATAAATTTCCTGTGGTAATTCCGCCAGTTGTAGTGATTATTTTAATGTTATTCCCATTACCATAAGTAGTAGCAGTTGAGGTAATATTATTGGTGGTAATATTGCTAGAAGCATTCAGGGCGATCGTGCCACTATTACCATTATTAGCTGTTGTATTTATTTCTGCTGTCGTAATACTGCCAATTTGACTATTAATATTTACGTTTCCGCCGTTACCTTGTCGATAGGAGTTAGCATTAATATTATTTGTATTGATATTTCCTGCTGCATTTAGGGATATATTACCGCCATTACCTATACTGGCATTAGAGTCAATTAAATTAGTAGTAATATTGCCTGTATTACTGGTAATATTTATCGCCCCACCATTACCATTGTTTATAGAATCAGCAGATAAAATTCCGGTATTAATGTTACTGGCAGCACTTAGGGATATATTTCCCCCATTACCAGCATTGCCCTGGGAATTTACAGAATTTATGTTAATACTACCGCCACTGGTATTGATTGTTATATTTCCGCCATTTTTACCGTTTAATGCGCTAGAATCAATCAGAGATGTATTAATATTTGTGGCAGCATTTAGACTTATATTTCCTCCCTGTCCACTTGGGGAACTGGCATTAATAGTGCCTGTAATAGTATTAATTGCTGCGCCACTATTTAGGTTAATATTTCCAGAAGTATTATTAGTAGAATTGGAATTAATATTAGCCGTAGTTATGTTATTAGCAGGGGCAGATAAGTTAATATCGCCACCGTTGCCGCTATCACTACTGGTGTTAATAGTTCCCGCAGTAGTATTAATTTGACCTGTGGTACTGGTGATAGTTATCGATCGCCCGGGATTATTAATAGAACCTGTGGTAATATTATGGTTAGCTAATAAATTAATTGTTGCATTACCGGCACCGTTAATACTAAATCCAGTGGTGTTAATATTTCCAGTATTGGCAGGCGATCGCAGTGTAACTGGATTGTTAAAAATAATATTACTATTTAAGTTGATGCTGCCGCTACTATCAGCCCTGCCGATGGTAATTGAATTAAAACCAGAAGTTATATTTCCTATTTCTGGTGTATTTAAAAACGTTGTACTAGCCGACCCTGTTCCCCCAAGGGTCATATTACTATTTGGATTCAAAGGTTGTATAGTTAAATTACCACTGCTAGTAACTGAAGGTGTACCAGTAGAAGCTAAATCAATTAAGTCAGCAGTTAGGGTAATATCGCCTGTACCTGTTTTAATTGTATTCCCAACAATAAGGCCATTAGTTGTACTATTTCCAGTTAGGGTAATATTGCCAGTATTAGATGTAATATTACCTATTATATTTATGCCATTACCATTAATACTATTTCCGATTAAGTTAATATTACCACTATCAGAGGCGATCGAGCTATTGCCAAAAATACCTGTACCACTTTGGCTAATTCCAGTTAAAGTAATATTACCCTTAGTAGATGTAATCGGACTGATAAAAGAAATTGCATTACCACTACCAGTATTATTACCCGTAATAGCGATCGATCCATTTCCAGAGTTAATAGAATTGCCAATTCCAATCCCTGAAACACTGCTACTGTTATTATTTCCGATTAAAGTAATATTTCCTCCCGATGATATCAAAGGAGAACCCATACTGATACCACTTGCACTAGAACCATTCCCAGTCATAGTAATACTACCACCACCAGAATTTATCGTTCCATTACCGACACCAATTCCAGTATTACCAGTACCATTTAAAGTAATATTGCCTCCTCCTGATGTAATATTACCAAATCCAACAATGCCAGTATCATTATTATTATTTCCTGTTATATTAATATTTCCACCTGCGGAAATAATATTACCACTATTATAAAAAAATCCTGGACTCGTACTATCAGTACTATTTCCTGTTATATTAATATTTCCACCGCCGGAATTAAGTGTACTACTAATTAACAAAATACCTGAACTATTAGTATCATTACCAGTTAAAGTAATATTACCACCATTAGTAACAATAGAGCCACTTGATATTTTAACTACTCCTGAACCATTATTATCGCTGTCAGCATTCAGATTAACATTACCGCTATTAGTTGTAATTATTGAATTACCTATATTAATAGTATTTCCAGCCAAAAAATCTATATTACCACGATTAGTAGTAATGCTACTATTAATAGTAATATCATTTCCAGCTTGGGCAGTTAATCCTACACCAGATTTACTGATATTTACTGGTGAATTAAATTCAATATTATTGGTAGCTTGTAAAATGACATTGCTAGTCGCATTATTAATTAAACTTGGTGGTACATATGACGTGGAAGTTGGTATATCTATATCAACATCAGAAAATTGATCAACTTGAGTTAAGCTATTAGCATTACCAACAGTTGAAACTTTAACATTTATATTAGTTGGGTCTAGTAAAAGTGTTCCCGTTTTCCCATTAGCAGCAAGAGTATTTACAGTTCCCTGAAAGTCTAAAAATTCTTTTCCTGATACTTCCACAAAACCACCATCTCCTGCAAAAACACCACCTTTTGCGGTAATATTGCCAAAAAATCTAGTGGTTTTATCTGCCCAAATAATAATTTTCCCCCCATTCCCATTATTGACAGCATCAGCATTAATTACTGAATCATTGCTAACAAAAGTATGTGTTGCATTAGGTAAGCTACCTTTACCTTGAAAATCTCCACCAATGAATACGCTACCGCCGCCATTATTTCCAGTCGCATTAATATTACTGCCAATTATTCCGATTTTATTACCTAATATTTGAATATTTCCCCCGGTTTCTCCTTGGGTATTTAAATTACCAGAAACTATATTTACTCCCGTTTGATTGGGAATATTTACTCCGGATTTGCTTAACTGTATTCCCCGGGTTGTAGTAAGATTTAAACCTGTTTCGATATTATTTGCTGTTCCAGTTAGTAATGTTGGTAAATCTAGGGGTTTAAATGGTAATATTTCTCCTGTGGCTGTGGTGGGTGGGGCAATTTCTAAACTGAGTATATTTCCAGGTTGACTAATTTTAACTATATTTTGACCTGGTACGGCGGTAATGTTAATGTTTCCTGTAGGGGCGTTTATTTGGCCGGTATTAATTACACTACCACCAATTAAGGTTAGATTTTGTCCTGGTGTTACGGTTAAATTTCCGGCATTGATTATATTTCCTGGTTGAGAAAGGTTAAAATTAAATTTGTTGGGAATTCCGATTAAGTTATTATAATTGTTACTACCAAATGCATTAAACCAATTATTATTACTAAAGCCAATACCTATGGCGGTAGTGGCGGTAAAGGAAGCGGGAACGTTTAAACTAGCATTACTGCCAAACACGATGCCGGCAGGATTCATTAAAAATAGGTTAGAATTTCCACCTGTTACTTGAATTAAACCATTAATTAAAGAGGAATTTCCCCCAGTAATTCTGCCTAAAATGTTGTGAATTTCTGGTTTAGAGATAAAGTTGGCTGTTTGACCTGTGGATAATCCAAATTTATCAAAGCTGTGGAATAGATTAGTTTTGTCAGTGGAGAGTGTACCGCCATTAATATTAAAGATGTTGCCTTGGGGAATAATGCGGGTATTTGTACCGTCATTTGCTGGTGTAATTGGTTGTGCAATGGCGGGAATAG
>CAWUOF010000043.1:0-14113 GCA_963923765.1 uncultured bacterium
AACTTGATAATGATTAATTATGTTTTTGCCTTTTGCAAGATGTTTATTTTATTCTGAATTCGCTATATCTTTGTAACGAAATAGCTTTTTTCTGGTAATTTTTAGTTTTTTTAGAGCCTAATAAATATTTTTCCGTATTAGTCAGAATAGATTTTTTTTCGCAAAATATCTATTGATTTTTATAAATTTGAATTAGTAAATGTACTCTCATAACTAGATATTTTATCCAATAGGTTTAATTGAATTGGAGGTGAATAATAAGTATTTTTAGAAAAATCCTTCCTATATTCAAGGATACAATTAGCAACATATTCCCCCAGCTTAACGGGAACAGCATTACCAATCATTTGTTCTAAATCTGATTTATTACCTTTGAATTTAAAGTCACGAGGAAATGTTTGAATGTAACTTCGCTCAATGGTAGTTAAAGGTCGCAAAGCCTCGTTAACTTCACCAACATCTCCTTGATGCTTCTTATATGTCTTAGGAACCGGACGATTTACCCCCCGTATTGTTGGGCTAGGTTCATGGATACTAAAAATAGCTCTTCTGTTATAACTTCTAGGATGCCGATAAAAATACTCAATTCCTAAACTATCGCCTAAATATTCAAAAACTGTCATAGGTTTATATGATTGGTTTTTGGTTAAATAAAAATCTAAAAAATTATCTTTACCACCAAAATGACCAATTAAAAAGTATCTTTTTCTGACCTGTGGAACTCCACAATAGCTGGCATTTAAGGTTGAGGAATTTAAACCATAGCCTGTTTCTTTAAAAATTTCTAAAACTGTTTTTAAAATCCGACTTTTAGTAATTCTTTCAACATTTTCCATAACAAAAAAACGTGGTTTAATTTGCGAAATAATATTAGCAAAACTGAGAGTTAGGTCTGCCCTGCCCAGACTTTCATCTCTTTTACCTGCGCTAGAAAAATCTTGACATGGAGGACCACCAATAATAACTTCTGGATTAAATTTAGCGATATCTAAATATGCATCATCGTTAGCAAGATTTTTGTCAAAAACGGGATGTTGAAAATTATCTCTATAGACTGCAATAGCTGGTAGCCAAGAGTCAAAAGCAGCAACGATATTAAATCCAGCGTTTTGAAATCCAAGTGATAAGCCTCCGCAACCGCAAAATAAATCTACTGTTCTTATCATAAAAAATTACAATTTAGAAATTTATTAATTAAACAAATCGGAATAGTTGTAGATTATAGCATTAAATTTTATTTTGGGAATTAATATAACTTGTTACCTCTTGGCTGTGATGATATTGGCAGGCGGCTACATAAGGCGATCGCTTTTATAATATTTATATACTGGGTATGGTGCGTTAGATTTTTAACCCCTAATTCTATAACTTAAATATTGGCTCTGACGCACCCTAAAAATTAATTTTAGTGCTACAAGTAATTTTCATTATATAATTTATACTTACATAATTACTTACACAAATAGCCAACTAAAAAAGAAGTTATGCGGCGGTAAATAACCTCGAACTCTTGCTGATAAGCTTTGTACCGTCCGCATCAAAGCAGTGTTGGGGTGTACTACAAAACTCTAACTGAGTAGGCACGAACTGCCGTATCTACCGTTGCAATAGTTAAACCATAGTTTAATGCTTGAGAAATAAGCATTCTGTCAAATGGATCACGATGTAATGGTGGTAGTTTAGTTAGTTGAACTACACTATTTTCATCAAGTGCAAGACTAGAAATTTGATGTAGATCACGCTGTTTAGGTAAGTATATTTCGGGAGACTCCGGCAAAGGTAACTTACCCAACTGATATTTAACTATAGCTTCCCAAATGGAAACGGAACTCAGATAAACTTCATTATCTGGGTCACGAATTGCATCCCGAACATTTGTTAATAACTGAATATCGCCACTTATGAACCACAAAAATATGTGGGTATCTAACAAAATTTTCATTTGCCCTCAAATGCATTAAGCATATCTTCTGGTAAAGGATTATCAAAATCATCTGGAACGACAAATTGACCTACACATAAACCAAATGGTCTTAACTGCTTGGTATTGGCAACAGGTCTAAGTTCAGCAATTGGTTGATCAGAACGAATAATTACAAGAATTTCGCCCTTTTCTACTTGACGCAAATATTTGAGTAGATCGCGTTGGATTTCATCAATAGTTACACTCAGCATAATAAAAAAATTCATACTCTATACAATAATTATAAATTATAGCCGTCGCTATTACGGGTAGGACTTAGTTATTTTTCTTGATTTTAATTAATCTCAGCGGCTGGGGCAGGTGAGCAGATCAATTTTGCTTTTGACAGATAAACTAAATAAAACCCCCCTAGTCGATCGCCTCTAATATAATTATTTTCTCTATTTTTAATTAATTTCAGGAGCTAGAGCGATTTTAGCCTAAAATTCTGACTACTATATTAATTTTTTTGAGTGTTTTAACTTCCAGCCCAGATTTTTCCGGTTCGGTCTGTTGAGTAGCGGAGTTAGGTTTCCTTTTAGTTTATCTTGGGGCTAGGATAGCAATTTTTACCTTTTCAGTGTGATGATATTGGCAGGCGGCTACATAAGGCGATCGCTTCTATATATAATCATATTTACACATAAAATCAATTGTAAATTTTTTTCTAACTAGTCTTAATTCTTCAAGTAGTAAACTCAATTTGCAATAATTAATTTCCTAATATTATAAATATGGCAATAATTGAATTTTAAGTATATTATTAATAATAATTTGTAATTAATAAATATTGTTTATTCAAAGCTAAATTCTTTATTCATTCTATAACTAATTTGAGAGGCATTAGCCATATCTGCCCAGGTTTCGATCGCCTTAATTAAAATATGGAGCGAAACCACACCAGAGACCAGAATTAAATTAGCGCTAATTGATTTATCATAAAGATGAAAAGTGGTAGGTATAACCAAACCATAGCGCAATTCATTTTTACCACTAATTAAATCATCAATAATAGCAGCTAGTAAATTTACCTGCAAACCCGGCATAGTAAAAGCAATTTGAATTTGTAACAAACTACTTAATATACTCAAATAAGAATTTAATAAAATATTGCCAATTTCTAGGAGGATATCGCTGGCTGTTGTATCTATATAATGGCGATTTACACCATTATTTTTATCCAATAAATTAGTTAAAGTTAGGGCGTTATAGTAATCAAACATTAATAGGGCATCTCCTGACATATAGCCTGCAAAACTTTGTTGAATACTAGCAACTTGTCCGGGAAATAAAAGCGCAAATTCTTCCGACATTCGACTAAGAGGAACAAAATTAATTTCTGATAAGTCAATGATAACAGGAGAACCGATTAACTGGGAGAGTGAAGCTTCAGTACGTCGAGAAAATGCCATTTTAATTAGCATAGTAAGAGCATCCTTTTGGTGAGGACTAATAAACATAAAACACTCCTTTTATCAGCAGTTGGCATAGTATTTTAAAACTAGGCAAAATCATTAATGAAGTTGACCAAAAACATCTAACATCTAGCTAGAAAGCACCGCCTAGAAAATCCTATAGATCAATAGGTAATGCTTTCAATGGTAGCTGGTTAGTGAAAGTATTGCTAGAAAAAAATTACTATTATAAGAGCTTAAGAATAGCCGGTGCTATTTCATGTAAGGGTAAGCTTTTATCACTTAAATTTGCTTCGACTACACAACGAGGCATTCCATAAACTACGCAAGTTTCCTCAGCTTCAGTAAAAATTGTACCACCATGAGATTTAATCCAGGCAGAACCTTGTTTACCATCGGAACCCATGCCAGTCATCACAACACCTAAAACTCGATCGCCAAATACTTCTGCGGCAGACTGAAACATGACATCAACACTAGGACGATGTAGAGTATCAAAAGGACGAGCATCGAGATGAGTGATAACTTCACCATTGGGTTGACGAATAAAAGTTAAATGTCGTCCTGCTGGAGCGATAAATACCATACCTGGGCGCAGTACATCACCTTGGGCAGCTTCTACTACTTTTAAAGCCGACATTTCATTTAATCTATGGGCATACATTTCTGTATAGCCAACAGGCATATGTAAAACTATTGCGACAGGTACAGGTAAATTTTCTGGTAATTGAGGAATTAAATAAGTAAGGGCTTGGGGGCCTCCGGTGGAAATTCCCAACACGACAATATCGACTTTAGTACGAGGGGGAAATAATACTGAAGTCGGTAGTGTCTGAATATTACTTGGCATTGTCGGCAGACGCATGAGGGGTACTTGGGCGGCTGCTTTAACTTTTTCGATTAATTCATCGCTAAGTTCAAAAATTTTATCTGTAGCTAATGCTGTTGGTTTTTGGACAAAATCAACTGCACCGGCATCAAGGGCAGCTAGGGCTTGTTCTCCACCTTCACCAGCAATACTTACCACCACAACTGGAATAGGTTGTTTTGCCATTTGTTGTCGCAAAAATTCCACCCCATCCATGTTGGGCATGATTAAATCTAATGTTACTACGTCAGGTTTGAGCAGGGGAACTAGTTCTAATGCTTCCTTTCCATCACGGGCAGTACCTACTACTTCAATGAAAGGACTACGAGATAGCATCTGCTTAACTACTTTACGAATATAGGCAGAATCATCTACTATTAAAACGCGCAAAACTTGTTCCATTTTTTTATCCTTGTTGTCTTTTTACTTTTTTTTCGTTAATCTAGGGGATAAATTTGCTAATAGATTAATTGGATAGATTACTCCCCTAATTTATCCTATTTTAGAGTATATTTTCAGTTGGTTTTTCAGCCAAGATTAATTAGGGGGCATCGACACAAAATCTATTTAGTTTAATTATAAAGGTTAATTGGCAAATATTAATAGTTAAAATTACTATAATTATTAATATTTGGAAAAAATAGACATCTGCACGAAAGTTACATTAACAGGGAATAGGGAACAGGGTATAGGGAATAGCCAAGAATTTGTATGATTTCTTAGTAATAATTGCTTTGTTTTTGGTTTTGTGCAGATGTCTATTAATACTGAAACCTAGATTATGTAATGCTGGATTTTTATTAATTCCCTGCTATATCATATTTATTCATCTGTGCCTCATAACCTTTAATATGGGGTAAAATTGAGTTAGTTTTTTACATATACAAATGCTCCGTTAATTTCTTGTAATTTAAAATCATTACTTAATTTTAATAGAGATTCAGAAGCCCCGATAAATAAATAACCTGGTATCGGCATTTTTTCATAAAATAAATTAACAGTTTGGCGAATGGATGCATCGGAAAAATAAATAAAAACATTCCGACAAAAGATAATTGATGAATTAGCAAATAAACTAACTTGGTAAGGCACAACCAGATTTACTGTTGCCCATTTGATTTTATGTAATATTTCTGGGCATATTTGCCAATTTCCCTGGTGAGTTTCTGTAAAATATTTTGCCTGTAATGCTGGCGAAAAATTACGAAAAGAACGTTCTCGATAAATTCCGGTGCGGGCTTTGACAAGTGCTTTATGACTGGCATCAGTGGCATAAATTTCTATGGGAAATCGATTAAATAATCCTGCTTCATTTAAAGCTATTGCAATAGTTAAAGGTTCTTCTCCGGTGGCACAAGCAGCGCTCCATATCCGTAAAGGTTCTTTAGTGTTACGGGCAAAATATTCTGGTACTAATATATTGACTAAGGCTTGGATTTGGTCAAATTCGCGGTAAAAAAATGTTTCTAATACCGCGAGGCAATCCATAACATATTTCCATTCTTCATCTGCTGTTACATCATATTTGAGTAGATAGTAGTAATCGAGGAAAGAGTCTAGCCCTTTTTCAAATAAGCGCGGGGCTAGTCGGTCTGCTAAAATATCTTGTTTGCTGATATCATAATATACTCCCGTGCGTTCGTGAATCAAATCGCGCAATAGTATAAATATATTGTCAGATAAACTGATACGTTCCGGAAATGGCATTTTTGACTCGCATTTTAGATGTTTTTGGCAATAGCAGTTGTTGGGTTTTGAGGAATAGTTTTAGCCTCATTATTCGGGAAAAATAAAGCTATTAAATTGGTATTAGCACAATTCATATATATCATCAAGCTGCCATAGAAACTTAAGAAATAAATAGGATATCTTAAACCTAATAAGTATAAGATAATACTTACTTGTTGGTGGTTATAGTTTTTTTTATTTATTCTTGTTTCTGTTTGTTTACTTCCCAATTGACTAATGAGATATTATGAATTTTGATTAGTTATTAAGGAGTTTTAATAACTAGGTTTGCAGTAGTTTTTGGGCGGCGCGACGAACGGCTGCATCAGGATCAGTCCGGGCTAAAGCGGATAATTTTTCTTCGGCATAGCGATTACCGAGGTGTTGGAGAGAGCGAACAGCATATAAGCGCACAGAGGCATCTTTATCTGCAAGGGCAGAAATAAGTAATTCAGAGGCGCGGGGATGTTTAAGACGGGTAAGAATTTCGATGACAGCACAGCGAACGCCAGCATGGGGATGATTTAAACCGCGCCCAATCCATTCTATTTGCTGTTCTAGGGAAACGCGGGGCTGGCCATTTAGTCGGACTAAGACAGCGACGCAGGCATTAACACGCTGATGATCGGCAATGAGTTCTATGAGGGCGGAGATCGATTCAGCACTACACATTTTAGCTAAAGCTTCAATGGCTGTCTGTACCACTTGGGGGTCAGGGTCGGAGGCGGCTATCCATTGTAAAGCGTCTACAGCTTGCTGTCCACCTCTGCCGCTTAAAGCAGTACAGGCATCAATGCGGCGAGAGGCTAAAGGCGATCGCAGCACATTAAGTAATAACGGCAAAGCATCGGGATGGCCAATATTACCCAGGGCACGAATGGCAGCGCGGGTTAAATCTCCATCATCACTACCTGTGGGTGTTAAGCCCAGGGCAAAAGGGGCCAAAATTGTTACAGCCCGCAGGCCGCCAATACGCCCTAGTCCTTCCACTGCGGCTGCCCTAACTTGATTGGCTGGGTCTTTTTGGACTAAATGGGCTAAATCTTCCAGGGCTTCAGGATAGCCATGTATTCCGATGGATCGAGCGGCGTAATAGCGCACCCAAGGATCGGTATCGGCGATCGCGCCTTTCAGATAAGGAAAAGCGAGGTTACTATCAATTTGAGCTAAAGCCCGGGCTGCGGCTGCTCGTACTTTGGGAGTTTCTCCTTCTAGGGCGGCAGCCAAAATTGGCATGATTTCTTGTTCGTTTTCGGTTAAATAAGGTAGATGTTCGATCGCTGCCCGTCGTACTCGTTCATCTGTATCTTGACAGGATTGTAAAAATAGTTCTAAACATTCGGAAAAGGCAAAATAGCCTGCTATTTTTACTGCGGACTCGCGCAGATATGGATTTTCATTTATTAATAATGTTTGCAATCGTTCGGGCATATTGGGATGGCCGAGAGAATTTAAGGCTGCGATCGCTGCTTGACGTACTCCGGCATCTTGATGGCCTAATAATTCTAGGAGGGCTTCAAATGCAGAGCGATCGCCTATACGGGCTAAAGCGTCGGCTGCTGCTATTACCAATTCTGCATCTGCTTTTAAAAGTCTGGTTAAAATGCCTACGGCTCTGGTATCTCCTATACGTCCCAGGGCTACTACTGCCGCATATCTGGTTTCCAAATCGTGGGATTCTAACTGATCCATTAATAGTTCGCTGACACCTTCGCCATAACGCACTAAAGCTTCTACTACTTCTTTACGAACGGCAGGTTCACTGAGCAATTTAGTTAAGGCTTTTGCAGATTCTTGATTTTCTACCCAACCTAACAGTAACACTAGGCTTTTTAATTCTTCTGGATTTGCTAAAGATAGGGCATCCAGTAGATTTTGACAGCCATTGGTGGTAATAACTTCTTTAAATAAATCCGTAATATGCGGCCCTTCTCCGTACACAGTTTCATAGCGATTATATAAAGAGGCCAAGGCTTGGGCGATCGCTCGCGTTGGTGCATTGGCTTGATTTAATAACTGTACCAAAGGCTTTACTACTTCCTGATCCCCTAATAATCCTAAAGCGACTGCGGTGGGAGCGCAAAGTAAACTATCTGCTAATAAGGGGACTAAACGGGGGGCGATACTGGTGTCGCCTATTTGTCGTAAGGCATCTAGGGCGGGAAAGCCCAGAAAGAAATCGCGAGATTCGGCGATCGCTAGTAAAGCTTCTGTCGCTTCGGGGGGACGTAATTTACCGATAGCTTCTATGGAATGGTAACGGACGTTGGTATCAGGATCATATTGAATTGCGGCGATGAGGGCGGGTACTGACCGGGGATCTTTGCGATCGCCTAAAGCTAGGGCGGCATAGGTTCGCAATTCTTCATCTGGATCTTGCAAAAATTCAATTAGTGGTGCGACTACATCTATATCGCTGAGGGCTAATACTTGTAATGCACTATTTAAAACACTAAGATTGCGATGTTCTTCCCGCAGGGTTCTTAACAGCATGGCTGTGGTGCTGGTATCTGCTTTTACGGCTATGCTATCTACTGCGACTCGGCGTACTCGCCAGCTTTCATCCCCCAAGGCTACCATTAAGGGTGGTTTTTCTGGGGGAGATTCTATTTCGGTTTCTGTTGGTTTTTCGGTATTTGCTAATTCTTTAACGGCACGAACTCGTTCGCTTTCATTCGGGCTGGTAAGTTGTAATGCTAAATCTCGTTCTCTTTCTAAACGGGCTGTTACGTCTTCTATGGTAACTATGGTACCTGCGATGCGTTTATTGGAAGTGTCTGATAAATCGCTACCTTCTCTGAGGGGAGTAATAGTTACTCTTTGCTGCATTTTTTCAAAATATTTTGAGCCGGTTGGGGCTGGACATGGTATCAGATAATGATGAAATGCCGGGGCTAAAGTTTCTATTACTCCTTCTGTTAAGACGCGCTCGAATCTTGATAGTAAACCTCGCGCTGCTAAGTCTGGAATTATAGTAGTTAAATGTTGACCACATACCACATTTCCAGGTATTTGTGTCGCCTGTGCCAGATTGCTATCCCAGGATAATACCAAGAGATTAGCATCGGTGGTAAAAATATATATTTCCGGTTTGTTGGTCATAGTTAGGACTCAAGAATTATTATTGAGGGTTTATGGTTAATTTTTTTGGCATTGTGTAAGTCCTAGTTTTTTTAACTACCGTTAGCATTTAAGCGATCGGTAATGTTTGTTAATACACGGGAACGTTCTAGTAATTCTGTAGTGTATTGTAAGGTGGTTTTTACCCCTTGGAAGTTGCGATCGGCTATGCCACGAATATCTGCCAATGCGTTTAGTATTCTTGCTGATATATTGGAATGTTCTCGATTGGAACGAGTAATTAAAGATATTTGTTTGGCTACATTTTGTACTACATCATACATATCTTTAGCAGCCCGATTTTGTTCACTCATTCCCCTGGCTACTTGTTCAGCTTGTCGCCGCATATTTTCGGCTGATTTGGCAATCTGATTAGCGCTGGCTGATTGTTCTTCCATTTCTTTGCTAACACTGCTAACTAATTTCACCATTTGTTCACTTTCTTTGGTGATTTGTTGCCCAGCAGTAGCTTGCTCTGATAAAGCACGGCTAGTGGTAGAAGCACTTTTTCGCATGATTTCTACAGCTTTCATAATTTGGTTTATGCCATTAGCTTGTTCAGCGGTTGCTTTGCGTACTTGACCGGCTAAGTTGTTGGTGTTTTGTGCTGCTTTCATTACATCCCGCGCTGCTTTCGCTTGCTCATTCATGGCGGTAGTTACTTGTTGGGTTACTTTCCGAATTTGCAAGGTAGATTGTAATATCATTGCGGCTGTTTTGGCTTGTTCAGTGGTAGCAAGTGCTACTTCTTTAGATTGGTTTGCTGTTGTATTTATGGCGTTAACTACATTGGTACCGGCGAGTAATTGTTCTTCGGAAGCGCGGTTAATTTGTGCTACTAATTGGGAGGTTTCTTCGATGCCACCGAGAATTTTTTTCAAGCCATTTACACCGGCTTCGGCTAAATTACCGCTTTCTTCTGCTACTTTTACGCCTTCGTTGGAAGTAGTTACGGCTTCGTTTACTACTGCTTGTAATGATTTAATAATTGTGGCAATGTCTGTGGTGGCTTGGGCAGCCCGATCTGCTAAGTTGCGAATTTCTTCGGCTACTACGGCAAAGCCTCTTCCGGCTTCTCCGGCTCTGGCTGCTTCTATGGAAGCGTTTAAAGATAGTAAGTTGGTGCGTTCGGAAATTAAATTAATGGTGTCTACTATACTGCTAATTTCGTTGGTACGTTTGCCCATTTCTCTAATTACTTCTGCTGATTGTACCATTGATTCTCGGACTCGATTTAAACCGTTAATCGCTTTTTGTACTGTTGCTCCTCCTTCTTCGGCATCTCGTCTTACTCTTTGGGTAATGTCTGTAGCTTGTTTGGTAAGATTGCTGACGGAACGGATGGATCGATCGAGTTGGGTGGCACTGGTGGCGGCGTTGGTGGCAGCGTTGGTAATGCGATCGCCGTTTTGTGCTACTCCTTGCACTGATGACGCCATTTCTTCCATGGATCCGGCTACTTCTTGCACTATGGCAGCTAAGTTTTCGGCTGTGGCTGATACTTCCTCTATGGATGTTGCCATTTCTGTCATGGAAGCTGTTGTTTCTTCTGATGCTGCTGTTAAATCATCGGCATTGTTTGCTACTCCTTGGATCGATCGGGTCATTTGTTCAACGGATGCCGCCGTTTGATTTATGGAAGTAGCTAGGTTTTCTGTATCATGATTAACGCTTTTAATAGATGCGGCAATTTCAGTAATGGAAGCAGTTACTTGGGTGGTGGAAGTAGCCATTTCCCGCGCTGTCATTGCTACTGCTCTAATTGATGTTGAGGAGTTTTCGATCGCGGTGGCTGTTTCTCCTATGCCTATGGCTAAGTCTGAGGTGTTTTTGGTGACTTCTTCTATGGATGCTGTCATTTCGTTGACCGATGCTACTAATTCTTCTGATAAAGCAGCTACGGCTTCCGCTTGTGTTGCTGTTTCTTGTAGCGATTTGGTCATTTGATTTGTGCCTGTCACTGTTTCTTCTAGGGATTTAATTTGTGACTCTGCACCGTTTTTTACGTCATTGGCTATGCGAGTAATTTCTTCTGCTGCTTGGTTTAATTGTCTTGATTCTTCTCGCATTTTGTAAATTTCTTTATCTACTTTATTACGTAAGTTATTACTCGAAAATATTCCCATCCCTAAAATTGCTAGGAAAAATATCCCAAATATGACTGCCATAATACTTTTTCTCCTTTTTTTAGCTAATTTTTATACTAGGTGATATTGTTTCTGTGACATTTATTAATTCTTCTGGATTTAGAATTAGTATTAGTCGTTCGTTTAATTTTGCTACTCCTGCTAAATATTTGCCTGTTAATCCAGTAATTCCTTCTGGCGGTGGCATAATATTATTGCTGGGAATTGTGACAAATTCTCTGGCGGTATCTGCTATTAATCCTACGGTGCGACTGCCTGCGTTAATTACTATTAATCGCGATCGAGTATCATAAGGTATTTTTTCAAATCCAAATCTTAACCGCAAGTTTATTGCTGGTATTACCTGCCCTCTGGAAAATACTAATCCTTCCACAAAAGGTGGTGTATTGGGTACAGGGGTAATGCGCTCTACCATTTCCATTTGTTGTACTATTTGAGATTGAATCCCATAGATGGTCTCTGCTAGTTCAAACAAAATGAAAGTCGTTTGTTCGGTTTTTTCTTTTTCTGTATTTAACATATTTCACTCTATCTTAAATTTATGCAGAAATTAGGTGACAAATAATAAAAAATGGTTAATTAGGAAAAAAATTTTTTCTGAAGTTATTTACATTAATTATGGGTTTTTCCGAATTTTTAATTACTTGTTAATTACTTTATCAAAACTTCAAGATTATATTAATTAATATCTTTAAGTTTGAATTTTAATTTTTCCGATCGCCGGGGTATCTAGTATTAACACTACTTGTCTATCTCCTAATTCTGTAGCACCAGAAATACCGGCAACTTGCACTAGGGGATCGATGAGGGGAAGTACGACTATTTCTCGCATTCCTAAAATTCGATCGACTCCTATGCCAATTAGATTATTATAACGGCGATCGTTATCGTTTCTGGTTCCCACTACAAATACATAACACGGTTTTTCTGATTTTTCTTCGAGGTTAAAGAATTTGTTTAGGCGAATTATGGGTAATACAGTATCGCGATAGGAGATAATTTCGTTATTTTCTAAAACCGCAATTTTTTGCGATCGAATGTCTATAACTTCTAATACTGATGATTCAGGTACAGCAAAAGTTTGCCCCCCCACTGAAACTATTAAAGCATCAGCTATGGCTAAGGTTAAAGGTAATTGAATTGTAAATCTAGTACCCATTTCTGGATGAGTATTTAAAGTAATCATTCCTCCTAATTCTTGCACTGTATTTTTAACTATTGTCATCCCTACCCCACGTCCACTTGTTAAGTCTGCTTGTTCCTTGGTGGAAAATCCTGGATGACATAAAATATCTAATATATTTGCTTGAAATAATCCTCCTAAAATATTTTTAGTTCCTTCTTCATTATTTAAAACTGCTAATGATGCTTTTCTCTCGTTTTCATTCATTAAACCTAATTTTACAGCTTTTTCGGTTATTTTGTTAGTATCTACTCCTCTCCCGTCATCTTCTACTTCAATTATTACTGTTTCTCCAGCAGTGAAAGCTCGTAATGCTAATTTACCTTCTGTAGATTTACCACAATGCACCCTTTCTGCTTCTGTTTCTAATCCGTGACTGACTGCATTTCTGACTAAATGCAGTAGGGGATCTAACATTCTTTCTACTACAAATTTGTCTATTTCTGTTTGCTCTCCACTGATTTCTACTGTTACTTTTTTGTGATTTTCCCTGGCTAAATCTCGCACCGCAAATTCCATCCTGGCAAATACTTCACCGATGGGCACTAAACGCACTCGCATTACGCTAGATCTTAAATCTCGCAGTTGCCTTTCTATGGCTTGATTTGTTTCCCGTAATGGTCGTAATTGTGGGCTGCTTAGGGTTGCTGTTAAGTTTTTAATGTTGTCTTCTAATCGCGCTCGACTGATTACTAATTCTCCTACTATTCGCATTAATTCATCTAGTCTTGCTAAGTCTACTCTAACTATATTGCCGGCGGTGCTTGTTGTTGAGGTAGTTTTTTTGATAATTTCGCGATTAATTGGGTTGGTAATTAATTCTATTTCTGGTGTTATTTCTACTTCTTCTATTGGGAAGTTTTCTGCTATTATTTCTGCTTTCGGTGATTTTTTCCAGATTTTATACAGTAATCCATCTTTTTTCCATTCGGTAAAATTTATTGTTTCTACATGAGTTGCTACTAAAAAATCAAAGACTATTCCTCCTGTCATTTTGACACGAGGCGCAGCATGAATTATTGTGCCGATCGCTTGTAAACGACTGCGAATACTGTTTACATTTATCCCTCGATCTACTCTATCTTGCATCGGGGAAAATTCAAAGTGAATTATGTTATCTCCTGCTGCGATCGCCTCTACAATTTTTTGTTCTTCTTGGGAATTTAATTGAAATTCTATTTCGGTTATTTCGGTTATTTCTGCTATATTTTCTGTTATTTCTTCTTGGTTTTCTTGTTCCCCATCCTTTTCTTCCACTTCTTGATTAACAGATGTGGTTTTATAGGAAATTATTAATCCGGTTTCTTCTTTGGTTTTTGGTAATAACTTCTCCAACTGTTCTAAAATTGGTTTAATATCAGGTGGTGGAGAGTTATTTCGACGGTTATTTATCACTAATTCTAGCATCTTTGTGCCAGTTATTAATGCGTCTATTCCCTGCTTATTCAAAATTATTTCTTGCGATCGCAATCCTCTTAAATAGCTTTCCATCTCATGGGCTAATTGCTCTGCTTCTTTTACACTTACCATCCCTGATAACCCTTTCAGGGAATGAAAACTCCGCAGCATTTCTTCCAGAATTGGTGCTTCTATTTCTGCTTTTTCTAGTTGGCGATCTATTGTTAATAAGTTGCGACGTATTAGTGTTAGATGCTCGTCACATTCCGCAAAGTAATCATCGAGAAATTC
>CAWUOF010000044.1:0-14049 GCA_963923765.1 uncultured bacterium
TATAACTTATCCCATAACCCGCCCCTACAATTTACTTGATATTTTTAATTTATTTATGAACAGATAATTATTTTAATATTCTATCTGTATTATTTCATAAAATACCATAATTTAATAGTTTTATCCTTACTGCCACTAGCGATAATTTTACCACTAGAATCAATGGCAACAGCAGAAATAGAATTTAAATGACCTGCTAAACTAGCTATTTCTTTGCCTGTATTTATATCCCATAATTTGATAGTTTTATCCCAACTACCACTAACTAAATTTTCGCTATTAGGAGTAAAAGCGAGTGCTACAACTGACCAGGAATGACCTAAAATTGTCGAAATATTCTCTCCGGTTTTTATATCCCATAATTTGATAGTTTTATCATCGCTACCACTAGCTAAAATGTTGCCATCGGGACTAAAAGTAACTACAAAAACCGACCATAAATGACTAATAAAAGTATAGTGCAACTGCGGGCGAAATTCTGGGGAAAATCGCTTTAAATCCCACAAACGAATAGATCTATCAAAGCTTGCACTAGCTAGAAAATTACCACAGGGACTAAATGCAACACAAGTTATTTGCAAACTATGACCGGTTAAAGTATAAATTTCTTTACCTGTATTTACATCCCATAATTTGATGGTTTTATCCCAACTACCACTAGCTAAAAGTTTACCATCGGGGCTAAAAGCTATAGATTTAACTGCCTGTAAATGTCCGCTAAGAGTATATATTTCTTGTTGAAGATTCCATAGTTTTATAGTTTTATCATCGCTACAGGAGGCTAATATATTACCATCAGGATTAAATGCTACACAGTTAATCCTATGGGAATGACCAGTGAGAATATTATTAATTGTTCCTGTTTCTATATTCCACAGGTAAATATTTTTGTCTTCGCTACCACTAGCCAGGATATTATCTTTAATGGCTATAGTATTAATATTAGATAATACTCCAGCAGGATTGGTAAGGGTTTTTAGGCATTGCCATTGTAAAGGAGGAATAGGGCTTTTTAGAGTTAGGTTTTTTGGCTGGTGTTTAATTTGAATGCCGAATTTCTGCATAGTTTCTAAGACTTCATCAGCCGATCGAAATCTACGATTAAGGGCATTTTGTAATAATTTATCTAAAATTTCTCCTAAATTATTACTAACTTTATTTATGGTATAATCTCGCCATGCCCAGCAATCGTTAATAGCATCAAATAAATCAAAAGGGGGAATACCTGTTAATAAATAAATACAGGTGACACCTAAACTATATAGATCGCTGGCAAAAACGGCTTTTCCCTTGGTTTGTTCCGGGGCTATATATTCAGGACTACCAATGCTAGTTCCGGTTTGAATTGGGGTATTTTCTGTTACTAATTTAGCTGCACCAAAATCAATTATGACAAATTGATTAGAGGCTTCTGGGTTTTCTATGATATTTCTACGAATAATATTTTTAGGTTTAATATCTCTATGAATTATTTGATGTTGGTGAATAAATTTTAATACTGGTAATATTTCTGTTAAAAGTTGCCAAATTTGGGTTTCATTAAATGTACCTTCTTCCTCTAAAATTTGATTTAAATTCATTCCTTCTATATATTCTTGTACTAAATAAAGATTTTCATGTTCAGTAAAATGTGTGATTAAATTAGGAATTTGGGGATGTGGGTTTAGTTGTTGTAGAAGTATTGCTTCTTGTTGAAATATTTGTTGGGCTTTTGGTGCTGTTTCTGGGGTAAGATTTTGCGAGGAAAATTGTTTAATTATGCAGGAAAATGCAGGAGATTGACTTTCATCTAATGCGATAAATGTGCGATTCATTCCGCCTCGATCGATTAATTGAAGCGGGCGAAAACGTTGCTGTAGAAGTAAAGGAAAACCGCAAAAATGACAAATTTGATTTGTATCGGGATTTTGCGGTTTTTGACATTCTGGATTAAGGCAATAGGTCATAGTAATTAATTACAATTAGGGTAGCATCAAATATCAATATTTTAGTTTATTAGTTTAACTTTTTATTAATAATGATCCACCTCTATTATACATTAATTACTAATTATTTTCTATTAGCTAAATTATTATTTTCTGTAACAAATTCAGCAGTTATCGGCGATGAATTTTCCAGAGCAGATGTTGATAATTCTTGTGGATTATTTGGCGTTTGATTTTGGGAATTTATAGGCATTTGTTTGCCGGTTTGATTCCATAAAATCATGGTTAATAACCCATCAACTAAGCTGTTACTGCTGCCATTGTTACCACCGACTAATATATCGGGAATTAAGCGCACATGACGATCGCCTATTATCTGCATTAATTGCATAGCTGTATAACTTTGTGCGCCCAAGGCTTCCACACCATTTTTATAGGTTTCTGCCTTAGCATTACCAGTAGCGCGAATAGCATCAGCTTCGGCAACGGCTTGTAATTTAGTAGCTTGGGCTTGACCTTCTGCTTGTTTAATTTGTGCTTTAGCTTTTAAGTCGGCAATGTTAACATTTTGCTCATTTTTTACCATTTCTTGTTGAATATCAGCCAAGGAAGTTTCTCTTACTAATAGCTGCCTTTGTTGCTGTGCCATTTGCTGCACTTCATAGGTTTTACGCTGTTCTTCAGCTATTTTGCGATCGGTCTGGGTTTGCATTAGTTGGGATGGCGGTTGAATATCACCAATTAAAGTATCGATCGCCTGCACATCATAGGCACGCAAAGCTGTTTTAATATACTCAGCGGCTTCTGCTTGTCTCTCACTCCTAGCACTGAGGAAATCTAACACGGTATAATCTTGAGAAGAATTGCGGAAATAATTACCTATAGTTGGTTCTAAAACATGATCTACTAAGTTTTGCATTAAACCAACACGAGATATTACTTTTGGTGCATCTAAAGCGCCGACATGGATAATTTGTGCTACTTCTAAATCAAAGGCAAAACCATCTTTTGACCGTACCGTTAACGAGGCAAGTTTAGAGTCATAATTATGTCTTTCTGTGCGGGCAGACCAGTTAAGAACTATATTAGTTGTTGGTACTAATTCAACTTTCATTACACGGGTATTAATAGGATGTTTACCGGGATAAAGTGGCTCATTCCATACACCTTTATGTCCGGGTTTAACCAAATCTCCATGAGTGAAAGCAGCGCCGCTAATATCTTCATGGGCTTTACCAACATAAGAAATAACTACACCCACATAACCAATGGGAATTTCAGTCATATTGACTTGTTCAACTTGCACAAACCAAGGGTTAAGATTCCAAGACCCGGAAAGTAACACTTGTTCTTGTAAACCTCGTCTACCTCCACCGCTAATAAATTTCTGTCCGTTTTGAAAGTTTTCGTGACCAGAAATAACCGGACCTGCAATTTCTCCATCTTCAATAGGCATCCCGTCTAAAGTGGTAACAATACCAACTTTATCGGAATCAACAGAATAAATATGTAATTTATCAGCAGCAATGCCATTTTTATTAGCATTACTAGCAGTAATTACCGTAAATAATGCCGTATTAATCCGATAACTTCCAGCCGTCAAAAATCCCATTTGCCGACCTTTTTCACCCCCATGAGTTAAAAAATTTCTGGCATTTTGGAAGTTATCGCATTCTACTACTTTGCCAAGAATTCTTTCTGGGGGAATTGATGCACCATCGGCGGCGACAATTAGGGCTATTTGTCCTTGGGGAATAACAATTACTGATTCTTTGCGGACTTCATATTGCCAAGGCCAAAAGCCCCAATGCCAGCCAGGGGCGAGGGTATCTGCTTGATAGCCGGCTTCCCCATGAAGGGCAATTAAACGACCGGGAGGTAAACTATTTTTAGCGAATTTTTTAGCAACTATACCAACTTCTCTTTCACCGATAATAACTAAACCGGAGGTAAAGCCAATTATACCTATTCCACCCAGAAAAATTATTGGCACAATTAACCAAATAAATCCGCCTATTTCCATTAATTGATAGTTTACTTGAGCAAGGTTTTTTGGCGTATTATCAGGGTTAATTTGATTGTAATTAAGGCTTATAGCTGTGGTTTCGTTAATATTGTAATTTTGGGAGTTATTAGCATTAGCACCAGGAGAAGTAATAGAGGCGATCGCTAAACTTGCTGCTACTGAAGCTACTAACCATTGGGGCTTTTTCAGTAGTTTTTTAAAAATTTTCATAATTCTTTTATCCGATTACTTGTTATTTCTAATTTTAGCTATTTTATTAGTAATTTTCCAGAAAATTTAAAGCTTTATTAAGAAAGTTACTAAAAACGTATTTTTGTGTTTAACCTAGCTAGTAAATATCAGCAAAATCACCTAGCTATTTAGGGAAAATAATGTTTATAGATGCCCGAAATTATCAGATTTTATTTTTATCTCTGTTTTTATTTCTAGGTATTGCTACTAGAGATTGGACGCTACACCCCCAATTAATTTTAGTCACCATAGTCACCTGTTTAATTACTCAATGGTTAATGGTATCGATCGCCCCTAAATTTACCTCTAAATTTACAGTAAATATACTCAATTTTTTAACAGAAAAAAATACCGTACCCCAGGAAAATAATTTAATTGTTAATTCTAATTTATTTAATTCCGAAAAATTACTTTCTCTTCGCAGTGCTGCCATTACATCTTTAGGGCTTTGCTTATTACTACGGGCAGATAATTACACCACAATGATAATAGCAAGTTGCCTAGCAATTCTCAGTAAATTTTTATTACAAATTCGTGGTAAACATTTCTTTAATCCTGCCAATTTTGGCATTATTTTTGTGTTAATATTCACTCCCGATGCCTGGGTATCTCCGGGACAGTGGGGAGATGATTGGTGGTATGGATTAGTATTTTTAGGAACAGGAGGAATAATTTTAAAAAAAATTGGAAGATTAGATACAACGGCAGCTTTTTTAGGAGTTTATATTCTACTAGAAACTATCCGAAATATCTGGTTAGGGTGGACGTGGGATGTATTATTACATAAACTAATGAGCGGATCTTTACTATTATTTGCTTTGTTTATGATTACAGATCCTCGATCGATTCCCAACGCTAAAATTAGTCGTTTAATTTGGGCAATTTCCCTAGCCGGATTAACCTTTATTTTACGGAATTACTTTTTCCTATCTACAGCTATGTTTTGGGCATTATTTACCCTTTCTCCCTTAACTATAGGTTTAGATATAATTTGGTCAGATTCCCAATTTTCTTGGTTAAATTCACAAAATAACAAAAATAACCTCACCAATATATCTGTTTAAACAAAAATAGGAGGATGTAATGAAAATATTTCGGATAATATTAGGAATATTTATAGCTTTAGTAGCTATAATTTGCTTTGTTCCCCAAGCCTGGGCTTTTTGTGGTTTTTATGTCGCCAAAGCTGATGCAAAACTTTATAACAAAGCTTCTCAAGTAGTAATTGCCAGAAATGAAAATCGCACTATTTTAACAATGGCAAATGACTTTCAAGGAGAAGTAAAAGATTTTGCTATAGTTGTGCCAGTTCCTGTAGTTTTAAAAAAAGAACAAGTACGAATAGGCGACCCAAAAATTATCGAAAGATTAGATGCTTTTAGTGCGCCAAGACTGGTAGAATATTTTGATTCCGATCCTTGTGCTGTTTCCGAAAAAGAGGGATTATTCGATCGAGCAGTTCCCGCCCCAGCAACAACAGGTGCGGCCAGGACTAGAAGAGATGAAAATAGCTTAGGTGTCACCATAGAAGCGCGTTTTTCTGTAGGAGAATATGACATTTTAATCCTCAGTGCCAAAGAATCTAATGGCTTAGAAAAATGGTTAAAACAAAATGGTTATCGTATCCCCAATAATGCTGCACCATTACTAAAGCCTTACATACGACAAAACATGAAATTTTTTGTGGCTAAAGTCAATTTAGCTGAATTTGAAAAAACTGGATATCAATATTTACGACCGCTTCAAATGGCTTACGAATCCCCTAAATTTATGTTACCAATTCGTTTAGGGATGATTAATGCTCAAACTGCACAAGATTTACTAGTTTACGTACTCTCACCCAAAGGTCAAGCAGAAGTTACTAACTACCGAACAGTAAAAGTACCTTCAGGCGATGAAATACCTGTATTTGTAAAAAATGAATTTGCCGATTTTTATAAAGCCATGTTCCAAACATCCTATACTCGCGAAGATAAAAAAGTAGCATTTTTGGAATATGCCTGGGATATGAATAGTTGTGACCCCTGTTCCGCAGAACCTTTAAATACAGAAGAATTACGAAAAGCGGGAGTATTTTGGTTAACTCCAGATTCAGGTAATAATGTCTTTATTACTCGTCTTCATGTGCGTTATACTCGTGATAAATTTCCGGAAGATTTGATATTTCAAGAAACCGGAAACCGAGAAAATTTCCAAGGTCGTTATGTTTTACGTCATGCCTTTACTGGAGAAATGAAATGTGAAGCAGGAGAACAATATAAAAGAAGTTTACCAAAACGCTTTGAACAAGAAGCACAAACTTTAGTTAAATTAACAGGATGGAAAATCCAAGATATTCGCAAAAAAATCAATATCAATCAAAGCGAGATTAATCAATGGTGGCGTAATGCTTTTGATTAATATCTAATGTTTACAAACCCGGTGCAAACTGGGTTTGTGATTAATATTTATGATAATGTTTAATTAAAATATTATTTATTTCTCCGAATATGCACCTATATATTAAACCAGAAAACCAAGAAAACATCCTAGAAATTGAGAAAGTAGTAATAGCTGCTTTTGGTGGAAGTGCGGAAGCAAAATTGATAAAAACTATAGGAAAATCATCTAATTTTATTCCCGAATTATCTTTAGTAGCAGTAGAAAAAGAAAAAATTTTAGGGCATATTTTATTTAGCCCTATAGTCATTGAGAATGAAACGAAAAGTACAATTTCAAAAATATCAGCATTAGCCCTAGCCCCTTTAGCTGTAATTCCTGCACGTCAAAAACAAGTCATTGGCAGTGAATTAGTGCGATTAGGTTTGACAAAATGCCGAGATTTAAATTATAATATTGTAGTAGTTATCGGTCATCCAGAGTATTATCCTCGCTTTGGGTTTCAGACAGCAAAAAAATTTGGTATAGCCGCACCTTTTCCTGTTCCTGATGAAGCGTTTATGCTATTGGAATTGCAACCAGATGTTTTGATGGGTATAAGTGGAATAGTAAAATATCCAGCATATTTTAATGAAGTTTGAAAGGGATATAGACGATCGCCCTTTAATAATAAATAAAATCAAATTATTTTTTTATAGCAAATGAAATTAGAATCTTTACTAAGACTAAATAGAGTAATTCGAGCGATCGGCTTTGATGATGTACCATTTAAACGTCGTCGAGGTAGTAATGTACCAATTGCTGGTGTAATTTGTGCCGATACTCGTTTTGAAGGTATGGTATGGGGAAAAATACGCCAAGATGGATGGAATGCTACAGATGTTATTTGTAATTTACTTTTACCTAGCAAATTTTTACCCCAATTAGATATAGTTTTACTTGACGGTATTTCTGTAGGCGGTTTAAATATTATAGATTTACCCCAATTGTGCGATCGTCTCGAAATTCCCTGTGTTGCTGTTATGAGACGCATTCCCGATATTACCGCCATGACTACAGTAATTAACCGCTTACCCCAAGCCAAAAAACGCTTAAAAATACTACAACGCGCAGGAATTATTCACGCCTATCCCCCCTTCTTTTTTCAAGTTTGCGGAGAAACTCCCGATATCATAGCAGCTACTTTACAGCGTCTTACTGATTGTGGTAATGTGCCAGAATCATTACGTTTAGCCCATTTAATTGGTGCAGCAGTAGTGAAAGGAGAAAGCGGCAGACAAGCATAATTTCATATATAATAGACTTATTGCAGAAGATAGAAAAATTTTTAACAGGAAACAATAATAAGTTTGGATGAATTGCATTAAAATGTTCATAATCAAATTAAAGACACGATATCATCGCAAAAACTTATTTTTAGAATTTTGATAAGCACACTTTCAAGTTAAATTAGCAACGGTTTTGATTAATTCATCGCGAGATAATTGCATAATTAATTTAACGCTTTCTTTTTGGGATATTTGCATTAAAGGTTGTATAATTTGGTATAATTCCTGATCAATTTTTCCAAATCTTATTCTTATAATGTTTTCGATGTTTATCGGTGGAAGATCATCCAAAGCTAATAAAAATTTCTCGGAACCAGTATAAATATCTTCTAAACAGAGGAGGTGATAAACAAAAATACCCTCCTCTATTCTGGGATAGCTTTTAAGGCGAGGCAAAAATTTTGAATTGTAACCAACACCAGCCAGCATAATTCCTATTTGAGATTTTGATTTCTCTAAGCCAGCATAGAATTCATCAGCATATTTAGAGCCTAAAGACTCTTGCGAAAGTTTGCATTGGAAATAAATCAAACGGTCTGCAACTGTACCATAACCATCAATAAGATCATCAGCGCCAGACTTTCCGGGCGTTAATCCTAGCATGATAGCATAGGCTTGTCCATCACGTTGTTTAGTAGCAGAATTGGCGCGGGTTTTACTATTAATTATGGCTCGCAACTGCATTGCATCCATTCTACTACTACCCTACTTTATTCATTTCGATCAATCGTAAATAGAAAATTTCTACTCCTAGAATTGCAATTTTAGAAACATCACAGAGTAAATTTTGGTTTTCGAGTTCATCAAAAATTTTTTGACTCAACTCAAGTTTTAGTGTCGTACAATCATCGTCAGAATTTATTTCTTTTGGATAACCCTTAAGACTTTGAATTTTAATTTCTTTGTCTTTAGCGTAATTGATAACATAGTTAATCGCACTATGCAATATGTTATCAGTAGACAATGCTAAATAATTATTGAGATTTCTAAATTTTGCTTGCATTGAGAGAGGAATTGTCATAGATACAACTGTTTCTGTATTTTCGCCATTAGCTGCACGATTTTCACGATGTTGCTCAACGATGTTATGTGCTCTTTGGCTAACGCCGTTAGTTGCTTTATTTAGATGCTCAGTCGCAGCTATGGATGAGTTGACTGGATTTTGATGTTGACTAGACATAACCTATTTAACCTCCGGAATTTACTCCTTAATTAAATCAATAAAATAAGTTTTTGTATTTTCTAAATTTGCATATTTCCAAATGTATTTTTTTTCTTTCAAAGATTTTCGTGTTTCTGCGGCTAGAGATTGCATTGGTGTACAAATTTCAACTTGAATAGAAAAATTATCAATATTCAACTCATTCTCTATTTCCTCACTGCTAAGTCCCAAAGGTACAACTTTTATAATTGGGTTGTAATAAATACTAGTTAATTGCTGAAATTTAATTTCACGTTCCAAATCACTAATAAAAACAGAAATATCTTCAATGGCATGAGACTGTGACTCAGAAATTGGTACTAGAAAAATATTGGGTAGAGAGTCACTTAGAATCGTAAGAGCATCTTCCGGCGGACTATCTGCATCAATAACGACATAATCATACAATTCCCAGTCTCGTTTAGTTATGGGTTTAAATCGAGAACCTTTAGATTGTGGTGGATTCCAGCGCAAATCAATATTATTCGGAAGAGATAACTCTTTTTGAGGGATATCTGGCCTTGAACCACTAAAAAATTTCCAAGAATCTGGTCGAGGATCGCAATCCACGAGCAAAATTTTTCTGATAGTTTGCTCATTAAGGATACCTGCAATATGAACAGCAAGAGTTGTTTTCCCTGCTCCTCCTTTGATGTAATTGCATAAGATAACACGAGTTTTCCTAGTCATAGCTTTTATGATAATCCTAGTTGCTATTTAGACAATACCCCAGCTTAAAACTCAAAAAACGGATTTTTGGATATTCTGGTTAATTACATCTATTTGCATGATCATAACATACAGGGTAAAACATAAAATGCTTATATAGCAATAATTTAAAGTATGATTGCTCTGTGATATAGCTAAGTGTTGTATTTTATTAATATAACACAAATTAACAAGATTTTGGTGAAAATCAAAAATAATCTTTCTATCGCCAGTATCGAGGGTGATAGTGAAAATACTTAACCCAAAAAAATAGTACAGATTGTTTTAGACTCAGAAATATTTTCTTGTCGAGACTTAGACGAATTTTCGTGGTAAATAGGGTTAAAAACCATACTAGGCAAGGAAAATACGTCAAACGGGTAAAAAAACTCAAACCCATACCCATCAAGGTTTTAACTTTTTTCGAGGTAAAACCTATACCAAAAAAGGCTTTCAGCCTTTTTCCCATATTTTTTTTCTAAGTCCCGCCAAAAAACTGCAAGATTATGACATTTGTATGTTCAATATCCTTGCACGTGGTTGGCGGGGTCAATTTTGAAATCCATCTCCAAATCTCTTATTTTGCATACTTTGTCACACCTCAATTCAATTTGTAGACTTATTCACCGAGTTCTATGTTATAATAATTTATAATAAATATAATAAAATTATATAATCAAATAATAATTACTACTATAAACAAAAACAATGTCTAACCAAGAATCACCAGAAATCGAACAATTTTTAACTACAGTTCAATTATTTAAAGGCATATCTGAACAACAAATCAACGCCTTAGCCAATATTGCCATAAAACAAACATATTCCAAAGGAGAAACCTTATTTTTACAAGGTGATGAAGGTAAAGGATTTTTTATAGTAATTTCCGGCAAAGTTAAAGTATTTAAAATTTCACCAAAAGGAAAAGAACAAATACTAGAAATTTTCAGCAATGGCGAACACTTTGCCGAAGTACCAGCATTTGATGGACAATGTTTTCCGGCATCAGCAACAGCATTAGAAACAACACAAGTATTATTTTTCCCTCGGATAGACTTTCTGGAATTATTACAAAAATACCCAAACTTAGCCATTGCTATGTTAGCCATTTTTGCCCGTCATTTGCGACAATTTGCCCATAAGATCGAAAATTTATCCTTAAAAGAAGTACCCGAAAGACTAGCCGCATATTTGCTGTATCTTCAGGAACGCCATAATTTCAGCGAAACAGTAGAATTAGATATGACTAAAACACAACTAGCGGCATTTTTGGGTACAATTCCAGAAACTATATCGAGGGTATTGGCAAAATTATCAACAGAAAAATTAATTATTATCGATGGATCTAAAATTAAAATATTAGATCGCAACCGTTTGGAAACTCTAGCAGGTTATAGAGATAATTTAGTGTAAAATAACTTCAGTTAACAGGACATATCCTTGAGTACAGAAAATTCTAACCAAAATCATCAGACAATATCGCCCTTAGCGCCAGCAGTTTATATAATTGGTGCCGGTCCTGGCGATCCGGAATTACTGACAGTGAAAGCTTATAAAATATTAGCTAAAGCCGATGTAATTTTATTTGCAGACTCTTTAGTACCAAAGCAAATTTTAACAGGAGTACGTCAAGATGCAGAAATTATTAGAACTGCGAATAAAACCTTAGAAGATATATTACCAATAGCGATCGCCAAAGTCAAAGCAGGTAAATCAGTTGTACGTTTGCATTCCGGTGATTTAACCCTATATAGTGCTATTCACGAACAAATGCAAATTTTAGCAGAAGCAAACATACCTTTTGAACTTATACCAGGCATCAGCGCTTTTCAAGCAGCCGCCGCTAAAATTCAAGCAGAACTTACCATACCAGAATTAGTACAAACTATCATTCTTACCCGCATAAGCGGCAGTGCTTCCGCAGTTCCGGAAGCAGAAGAATTAGCCAGTTTAGCAGCCCATAAAGCCAGCCTTTGCCTTTATCTTAGCGCTAGACATATTGAAACAGCCCAGGAAAAACTATTACAACATTACCCAGCAGATACCCCAGTAGCAATATGTTTTCGCGTAGGTTGGCCCGATGAAAAAATTATGATTGTACCCCTTGACAAAATTGCCAGCATTACTAACAAAGAAAACCTAATTAGGACTACTCTTTATCTAATTAGTCCAGCATTAGCGGCAGGAAAAACGCGATCGCGCCTATATCATCCCGAATATAATCACATTTTCCGCCCATCTCATTCCAGCCAAACTATTTACTAACATCCTTAACAAAATAGGAAATAGGGAATAAAAGCCAAAAATTGCCTATTTCTGTACAAAAATTAATTTTACTTTTGATTTTAGGAGATAATGTAAACTTACCCTAGAATCCCAAACAAGTAGGTAAACCATCATGTTAGACGAACAAGCGAAAAAAACATTACTGCGAAAAATTCCACATGGCATCTATATTTGTGGTGTCAAAGATGGCGAAGATGTTAACGGCTTTACCATCAGTTGGGTAATGCAAGCATCTTTTAAACCACCCTTAGTAGTTAATTGTGTTAGACAAGATTCTAAAGCCCAGGAAATGATTAAAAATAGTGGCGTATTTGCTATTAGTTTCCTAGAGGCTAATCAAAAAGAATTAGCTCAAAAATTTTTCCAACCCAGACGCAGAGTAGGTAACAAATTCGAGGATGTAGAATTTTATACAAAAGAAACAGGTTGCCCAATTATTACTGATTCTCTTGGTTATATAGAATGTAAATTAGTTGGTACCGTTGAACAAGGCGATCATATTGTTTTTGTTGGTGAAGTAATTGCAGCTAGTATGCACCGCGAAGGTGAACCCCTAATTTTAGAAGCCACTGGCTGGCAATATGGCGGATAATAGATAATAGTTTTTAGGGGTGCATCTCATATTTGCAAAAAACCATATTTTAACTATACAAATATCTAGGATTTTTTAGCCTAGTGCATAAGAAGCGCTGAAGCGCCACAACAATTTTTGACAATTTTGAGATGCACCCTTAAATCAATAAACAGTTTAAAGTCACCAAAAAATTATCAACAAACACACCCAATTATGCCTCTAATTAAAGTACAAACATCTGTGGCTGCCCCTGATAAATCCGTAGTAGAAGGATTGTTAAAAACACTGTCAGCAAAACTAGCTAAACATTTAAATAAACCAGAAAGTTATGTAATGACAGCTTTTGAGCCAGAATTAGCTATGACCTTTGCCGGTACATTTGAGCCAGTTTGCTATGTGGAAATTAAAAGTATTGGCAGTATGCAAGCAAATCAAACTAAGTCCATGAGCCAAGATTTTTGTGAAGAAATTAGTCAAAAATTAGGAGTACCCAAAAATCGCATTTATATAGAATTTGCTGATGCAAAAGGTGCGATGTGGGGTTGGAATGGTGGTACTTTTTAAAAGTCGATCGCATTCCTGAGACTAGGTTAAGCTAATTATCCATAATTATGGGGGTAATTTATAAATTCCCCCTATTATATTATTTTAGTATTTTAATATCAGCCTTTTATCACAAATATACAAAAACTCAACGGAAAATAGACTACATATAACAATAGATAGTTAAACAATATATATGGAAACAAAATATTGAGGTAATAAACCAAGTATTGTTCAGAAAACCCCCGTTTATTTATTTAAATTGGTTCTATATAAAAATCTATAATCTTGATTTATCAAATTTGCCAACATCCGGATAAAGCGAAATATTCCCTGTGATGATATAGCTAGAGTAATTTTTAATCCTAAAGTTTAAGAATAAAAATTTATCACTAGAGTTCCCGATCGAAAATTAAAGCGATCGCAGACTCTGGGGTGTTTCCTGATGAGGTTAAAGAGCTATGTATTTGTAGATAGCACCAGAAAAAATAATTTATGTATCTACATTACCAGAATTTGCTTAATTTCCCGTGTTCTACCCGAAATTAATCATTGCTTCAACCGAAAAGGATAATTAATATGCGTCTCCCTATAATTGCAATATGTCCCTTAATAGTCCTAGCAAGCTGGGCACTAACACGGGAAAATAATGATAGTCCTAACTTACAGCCTGTAACAAAACAACCAAAAGCCAGTAATTTTGGTACACCAGTAGAAGCAGCAACACCCGCAGCAGTCAAACCGATCGCTTCCCCAGAAACAGACATAAAACCAGAATTTTCCTTTGGTAAAAAAAATACAAATACTACCAAACAAACCAAAACAGAAACCGATCGCCAACTTACAAA
>CAWUOF010000045.1:0-14045 GCA_963923765.1 uncultured bacterium
CTGAATTATTATCAATTTCTTGCCATTGAATATAATCAGATAGCCACGCCGTAGGAAACCACATTATTTCCCCCAAATACCGCAATAAAGCACCTTGATCTATTTTTTCATCACTAGCATTAGCCAAGGTAAAAATAGACTGCATTTTTACCAACATATTCCCATGATTATCTATAAATTTATCCCTAGCTGATATAAATAAAAACGGCAAGGCTTTAACTACTCCAAACCACAAAAAACCAGGGGGATTAATTGTATAATATTGTTCAGCTATCATGGGCATCCAAGATAAATCTTCCTGGGGTCGAAAAAATCCCTTTTGCTTGAGGCGAACAGTTTGGATTTTTTCTTTACCAATAACGCCACTATATCGTAGATAACGTTGCACGGGTTCAGGTAAGTTAATCAGATCTGCTGCGGCGATCGGTTCCGTTGTTACTTCTTGACTTTTGCTGAGTAATTCTAAAGCTTCACGACGTGCTGTTTTCCACATTCTTTTACCTCAAGTCTTCCTAGGAAAATGTCTTGTATTATAACTATTTTACTCGCAAATACCGCCCAATGATTAGGAAAAATTTTACTCACATTATGCATAACAGAGGTTTATTTACCAGAAGCGATCGACTATTTTCTCCCTGCCATTTTTAATGGTTATTATACTATAATTAAGGTAGACACTCTTAAACAAGCAATTTAATTATTTATTGTCATCAAAAAATAGCGAGGAAAATTTATGATAGGATGTCATGGCAAAAAGTTTTTTTCTTGGTTATTATTACTAGGGGCCTTAGTATTAACTATATTACTAGGATTAGGAATAATCACAACTCCCCAGGCAAATGCAGTAATTCAAAAAATTGAAGAAGCACCAGGGCAAGTAGTTTATCAATCGCGAAAAAAAATAAAAGATCAGCATGGTAATACTTGGCAAGTAATTGCTTTTAAACGTATTCTTGCCAATGGAAAAATTAGTGTTAACCTCAGATTAGTTGGTTTTCCTGGTGTGGTAGAAATCGATCGCACTAAACCCTTATTGTTAACTAATTCCCTTGGTAAAACTTTAACTGCTGTTGATGTTTCCAGTACTATTTTTACTAATGGAAATTATCCGGAATCTAATGTAGGACAGTATGATATAGAGCCATTATTACCCCAATTACAGGCAGAAATTCCGTTAAAATTAATATTACCCACATTAGGTAATCAGACAATTAATTTATTATGCTCATCATCATTTGTTAAAGAATGGTTAACTATGTAAAGGTAATATGTAAATGTAATGTTTTTGGAAAAATTAGCGGATAGAATCACGCCTTTGTGAATTTTTGCGATCGAAAGCTATCCATTCTTCTTTAGTCATCGATCGAACATTTTTTAACCGTTCGATCGCCCAATCATTATATTGCTTATTCAAATCACATCCCATCCAACGGCGTCCTAATTGTTCCGCTACTACAATAGTTGTTCCCGAACCGGAAAATGGATCTATAACTAAATCTCCTAAATTAGATGATGCTAAAACAAATTTTCTTAATAATTCTTCCGGTTTTTGGGTGGGATGAGGTGTTTTTTCACCCATACCATTACAAGTAGTAGGAATTTCTATCACATCTTTAGGTTTTGCGCCTTTAGGGTTAGGTTTCCAATTATCATGTTTTTTAGTTTTACCCTTGCTATAAACACTTGTTTCCGCTTGGGGATGGGCAGGATATTTTAAGGTGTGGGCATTGTAGGGAATTCGCACATCATCAACATTTAATTTAACAGTATTAGATTTGCGAAAATGAATAATACTTTCATGGGAACGTCCCCAATCATTCCCCAAATTAGCTTTATTTTTATAATGCCAAATTAACCAACGACAGCTTTTAAAAAATTGCGAGGCTGGCTGTTTCAAATCAGCGAGAATTTCTGAAAAACCACAAATATAAATAGAACCTGTTGGCTTAAGAATACGGGCAGTTTGACTAATCCATGCCATCGACCATTCAATATATTGTTGTTGATTAGTAAAATTATCCCAATCTGCTTTTTTAATATTGTAAGGTGGATCGGCAAAGATTAAATCCACACTTTCTGAATTAAGAGATTTTAGCCAATCGAGGGAATTACCTTGATATAGGTTTCCATTGGGATGAGAATATTGCAGTTGAAAGCCTTGTGTTAAGGGCTGGAATTTATTATTTTTAGTTTCCTGCTCTGTAACAAAATCTAAAGATAGTTGTATTTTTTGTAATTTTTTTTGACCACTTACCATTTAATATTAAAAAATTATTACTAATCTTAATTAATTTTAATTTTATATCAGAATTTACTATTAAAAATAGTACTATATATCCACATATTTACACAAATTTTCGGCAGCAAATATTAAGTATATTTACAATTTAATAATAATTAAGAGTTGTAGATACTCATTAAATTGTAAAAAGTTATGTTAATTTCAAGCATTCATACCAATATGGTTATAAAGTTGCCTAGAGTAACAAAAATTTATTGAATATGTCCCAATCCCTAATCAATCAAACCATCGATTTTTATAGCGATAGCTATCGTGATAGTTTTAGCCGTATTAATGCTATTGCGATCGTCGGGGAACAAGAAGCCCATGATAATTTTATTTCTTTGGCTCAAATGCTGCCAGAAGATGCCGAGGAGTTAACTCGCCTGGGAAAAATAGAAAGTCGTCACAAAAAAAGCTTTGAATCCTGCGGACGTAATTTAAAAGTTACCCCAGATTTAGACTTTGCTAAACAGTTTTTCTCGGCTTTACATCAAATTTTTCAACAAGCAGTAACTGAAAATAAAATAGCCACTTGTTTGTTAATTCAAGCAATTGTAATTGAATGTTTCGCGATCGCTTCCTATAACAATTATATTCCTGTTGCTGACGATTTTGCTCAAAAAGTTACTAAATCTGTTGTTGAAGAAGAATATAGTCATCTCAACTTTGGAGAAATTTGGTTAAAAGCAAATTTTAAAGAAGTTAAATCTGAACTTGAATCTGCTAATCGTCAAGTTTTACCAATTATCCGCAAAATGTTAAATGAAATTGAAGCGGATGTAAAAATTATTGGTGTTAACAAAAAACAGCTAATAGAAGATTTCATTGTTAAATATACTGATGCATTGCGGCAAATTGGCTTTAATACCCGTGATATTCTCCGGCTGTCTAGTCATGGTTTAATTTAATTTAATAGTACTTATATTATGTCCGGTGGAATAATCGTTATAAATTTATAAGTAATTTTGCTTAAATATTAATTTCAGATTAATCGATCGGACATAATATAGCCCTTTTTCCTAATTTGTTAAGTTTTATAATATTTTTAGATCAAAAATCATATATATCTATATAGTAATGAAGTATGAAAAAATTGCTCGATCGGGGAGCAGTAGGAATATATAACTAGGTATTTATCTGATTAAGATAAACCAAAAACTCGCCAACTGTTACCTACATAGAGTAATTATCACTGCTGGAATTATCAGGAAAATATTTTACTTATCAGGTGTTTTGTATGAGCATTGATTTGGCATCACGTTTACGAGAAGGCACCAAACATTCCCACACAATGGCTGAAAATACAGCATTTATGAAATGCTTTCTCAAAGGTATTGTGGAATGGGAACCGTTTCGGAAACTTGTAGCAGATTTATATTTCCTATATAGTACATTGGAAACAGAAATTCGTCGCCATAAAGATCATGCCATTATAGGAGCAATTTACTTTCCAGAATTGGAACGGCAAGAGAAATTAGAACAAGATTTAGCATATTATTATGGTGATAACTGGCGTAAAGAAATTACGGCTTCGCCAGAAGGGAAAAAATATGTCGATCGCCTAGAAGAAATATCTAACACTAATCCAGCCTTATTAGTTGCCCATGCTTACGTGCGTTATATGGGAGATCTTTCTGGTGGGCAGAGTTTGAAAAAAATTATACGATCGGCTTTAAATTTACCTCCAGATCAAGGTACTGGCTTACATGAATTTGATTTAATTCCTACCATAGAAGCTAAACGAGCATTTAAGATAAAATATCGGGATGTATTAAATGCATTAGCTATTGATGATATCCTAGCCCAGCAAATAGTAGATGAAGCTAATTATGCTTTTGAATTAAATCGTAATGTAATGCATGAATTAGAGGCAGATGTAAAAGCAGCGATCGGCGATCATGTTTTTGATTTAATTACCCGTCAAGATAAGCCAGGTAGTACAGAGCGAGCGCCCGGTAATACATCAGTTGAATTAGTAGCAGCAGAATAACTGTTACTTTATCCACCACAAAGACATAAATAATGATATGCCTTTGTGGTATTTATCAGTATTGATTTACACTTTACGAAGAGAAACTAGAACAGACAATGAAATTACTATCCCAAGCCGTTGAATTTGACTATAACTTACTGAGAAAATACGATCGCCCAGTACCAAGATATACCAGTTATCCGCCCGCAACAGAACTAAAAGAAGAATTTACCGAAATAGATTTCAAGACATCCCTCGCGATTAGCAATTACAAAAAAACACCTTTATCATTATATTGTCACATTCCCTTTTGTGAAACTGCCTGTTATTTCTGTGGCTGCAATACAGTTATTACCCAACGTAAAGAAATAGCAGAACCTTATTTAAATTATCTTGATCGCGATATTCAACAAATGGCAAAATTAATTGATCGCGATCGAGAAGTTCAACAACTGCACTGGGGTGGTGGTACACCTAACTATCTATCATTGCAACAGACAGAGAACCTCTGGACAACAATTAATAATTATTTTCATTTTGCGCCAAAAGCAGAAATTTCTATAGAAGTAAATCCGCGATTTTTAAATAAAGAATATATCTTTTTATTGCGGGATTTAGGATTTAATCGTATTAGTTTTGGTATTCAAGATTTTGATGAAAGAGTACAGACAGCAGTTAACCGCATCCAACCCGAAAAAATGTTATTTCAAGCAATGGAATGGATTCGGGATGCAGGGTTTGAAAGTGTTAACGTAGATTTAATTTATGGCTTACCATATCAAAATCTAAACACTTTTAAAAATACCATTCAAAAAACATTGGAACTAAACCCCGATCGCATCGCGGTGTTTAACTTTGCTTATGTACCTTGGGTAAAACCTATTCAAAGAAAAATTTCCCAAGAAGCATTACCATTAGCCACAGAAAAGCTACAAATTTTACAGATGACCATTGAGGAATTAACCCAGAATGGTTATGTATTTATTGGCATGGATCACTTTGCTAAACCCAATGATGAATTAGCGATCGCGCAACGAGAAGGAGAATTACATCGTAACTTCCAAGGTTATACTACACAGCCAGAATCAGATTTACTCAGTTTTGGTATGACCTCAATTAGTATGTTGCATGACGTTTATGTACAAAATCACAAACGTTTAAAACCATACTATCAGGCAATAGATAACCAAGAATTACCGATCGAGCGTGGTGTTACCCTTAGTAAAGATGACATTATTCGCCGCACTATAATTATGGAATTAATGTGTCAATTCCAACTTTGCAAAGATGAAATAGAAGAAAAATATCATCTTAGCTTTGATACAGATTTTGAAGAATATTTTGCCAGAGAACGTTATGATTTACGCTTGCTAGAAGCAGATGAACTTATCCACCTTTCCCACAACGAAATTCAAGTCACCCCCATCGGCAGGTTATTAATCAGAAACATTGCCGCAGTTTTTGATAAATACTTGAGAAATCAACAATCTGGCCGGTTTTCCAAAGCTGTGTAATTGCAGTTAAAACCCCTTTAACCCCCCTGCTGTAAAAAAGGGGGGAAACACTTAAATAACAGAAAACAAAATAATTAAATTCTCCTCTAAATCTGGAGTTTACCATGAAAATTATATTGATTCAGCCTAATTATCATTCTGGCGGTGCGGAAATTGCTGGAAATTGGCCGGCTAGTTGGGTTCCCTACGTTGGTGGCGCATTAAAAACGGCGGGTTTTACTGACATTGAATTTATCGATGCCATGACTAAATATATTGAGGATGATGAATTAGCGAAAATGCTTCGCGATCGCCAGCCCGATGTAGTCTTGGCAACGGCAATTACGCCGATGATTTATAAATCTGAAAGCACACTAAAATTAGTTAAAGAAAATTGCCCGAATGCTAAAACAATTATGGGCGGAGTACACCCGACCTATATGTATCGGGAAGTATTAAGCGAAGCCCCTTGGGTAGATTATATTATCCGAGGTGAAGGAGAAGAAATTACCGTTAATTTACTCAGGGCGATCGCTAATAATAGTGATGAAAAAGAACGGCGAAATATTTTAGGAATTGCCTTTTTAGAAGACGGCAAAATAGTAGCAACTCCCGCCCATCCTCCCATCAAAGATTTAAACACACTTACACCAGATTGGAGTTTGCTAGATTGGGATAATTACATTTACACACCTTTAAATACAAGACTGGCAGTTCCTAACTATTCGCGGGGTTGTCCGTTCCGTTGTCGTTTTTGTTGCCAGTGGAAATTCTGGCGTAAATATCGCTCTCGATCGCCTAAACATTTTGTCGATGAAATTGAAACCCTGGTAAAAGAATATAAAATTGGATTTTTCATTTTAGCAGATGAAGAACCAACCATTAACAAATCTCGATTTGTCGCATTATGTAACGAATTAATAGAAAGAAACTTAGGCGTTCACTGGGGAATAAATACACGAGTTACCGATATTTTGCGCGATGAAAAAGAATTACCACTCTATCGCAAAGCTGGATTAGTTCATGTTTCATTAGGAACCGAAGCCGCCGCCCAATTAAACCTTAATTTATTCCGCAAAGAAACTACTATTGCCGATAACAAACGCGCCGTACAACTGTTACGACAAAATGGTATTCTTGCCGAAGTTCAGTTTATCATGGGATTGCCTAACGAAACCCCAGAAACTATCGAAGAAAGTTATCGGATGGCGAGGGATTGGCAAGCAGATATGACTAACTGGAATATGTACACCCCTTGGCCTTTTTCTGAACTATTCCAAGACTTAGCAGATCAAGTTGAAATTCGCGATTATTCCCATTATAACTTTGTTACACCAATTCTTAAACCCGACAAGATGACGCGGGAAGAAGTACTTAAATGTGTACTGCATAATTACGCCCGTTTCTATTCTTGGAAGTTTCTGGAATATTGGTTAGAAAAAGATGCCTTTAAACGGCGTTATTTGTTAGGTTGTCTTTGGGCATTTGTGAAAACTACCCTCAACAAACGTTTCTATAATTTACAGCGAGTCAAACAAAAAGGCTTGCACGCGGAAATAGATTTTGGCTTTGATGAGTCGAAGATTTTAAGCCCTGAACAAATGGCGAAATTAAAACAGGAAAAAACCGCAGATATCGACTTTGTAGGTACTATTTCTGCCTGTGGTGCAGCGAATGATCTAGCGCAATGTGATAGTTATACTAAAGTGCAACAGCAAAATGATATAATTCAAGTTGCAGTAGTTGAAGCTGACGAAAAAACGCGCATTAATCTCCGAGTTAATTTGCGATCGCAGGATGGTATAGAAGTCGCCAGCGAAGCTACAAATGCAGAAACAGGTTTAGTTTTGTTAGAATCTATTGATGTAGATGTTGCCGTTGTTGATGCTACTTTACCGGATATGGATTTAGTTAAATTCATCCGCAATGCCCGTAAAGTTCAAAATAATTCATTTGTGATTCCCTCGAAAATTTTAGTTTTAATCACACCCGATCGAGAAGCTATTTTATCAGATGCCGTAGCTGCTGGTGTTGATGCATTTTGCTTAAAAGATGGCAACATTCAAAAATTATCCGATGCAGTAAGAATTACCCATAGTCAAGGAAAATATCAAGATCCTGCCTTGATTCCTTTCTTACCAGAAGCGATCGCCAAATAAAAGCAGAATAAAAATTTCTATAATCTAAAACCCGGTTTCTTAGCAATTAATCTTAGCTTAGAAACCGTTTTTTTATGGGTAATGCATCTTATCAAAATAAAAAACCGTTGTTGCGATGACAGCGCTATAATTATTAGATAAAGAAAAACCTAAAGAAAAACTTGATTATATTTGCATAATTAAAATATTTAGTTTGCTGCCATTGAAATACACCAGGCCAACAAAAATAAACCAATGAAATTACCCAATTATTTATAAGCTGTTACCAAAAATGCAACTAAAACAGCCAAAATTTAAATATATGTCATTGTATAAATAACACAACTTCTTGATTTTAGTACAGTAAAAACTTATGAAGTTTCTTTACATTTTACCTGCCACATTAATTTTAGGTGGTACAACAGCAAATTTGTCAAAACCAGCCCAATCATTACCAATTGTTAACAATACTAATAACAATCCAGTAATTTTATCTCAAAATTCCAATCAACCAACTACTAACAAACCAGATAAACCAATAGGGGGCTTATTTGTCCCATCAAAAGACGGTAAAAAACAAGTTTTTCCTCTCAAACATACCGAAGTAAATGCAAAAATTGCTGGCAATGTTTCGCGGGTAGAAGTTACACAAACTTTTGAAAATCCTTTTTCAAATCCCTTAGAAGCAATTTATGTTTTTCCCTTGCCTGATGAAGCTGCTGTAGATGATATGGAAATAAAAATAGGCGATCGTATCATCAAAGGCGACATAAAAAAACGGGAAGAAGCCAAAAAAATCTATGAACAAGCCCGCCAACAAGGACGTACAGCCGGACTATTAGAACAAGAACGAGATAACATATTTACCCAATCTCTAGCCAATATCAAACCAGGCGAAAAAATCGAAGTTACCATCCGCTATACCGACAGCCTTAAATTTACAGGCGGTAACTATGAATTTGTCTTTCCGATGGTAGTCGGACCGCGTTATATTCCTGGTAGTCCGATAGATAATTCTGGAGTAGATACAGACAGAGTTCCTGACGCTTCCCGCATTAATCCCCCCGTACTTAAACCGGGTACTCGTTCCGGTCACGATATTAATGTTACTGTCGAAATTACCGCAGGTTTACCTATCAGTAATATTCGTTCTAATTCCCATAAAATTCAAACCGAAAATAACGGGGAAATAGTGCGCGTAAAACTAGCTAAAGAAGATACAATTCCCAACAAAGATTTAATTTTACGCTATCAAATATCTGGAAATAATACCCAAGCCACAGTATTAACCCAATCCGATACAAAAGGCGGTCATTTTGCAGTTTATATGATACCAGCTTTGGAATATAAAACTAATGAAATTGTACCTAAAGATGTTGTATTTT
This sequence comes from uncultured bacterium, assembly GCA_963923765.1. Taxonomy (GTDB): domain Bacteria; phylum Cyanobacteriota; class Cyanobacteriia; order Cyanobacteriales; family CAWUOF01; genus CAWUOF01. The sequence goes on from CAWUOF010000045.1 coordinate 9,273, forward strand.
TGATGGATACTTCCGGCTCTCAATCTGGAGATCCTCTGGTCAAATCTCAAGAATTAATGCGGCGATTTATTAATGGATTAAATCCCAACGATACTTTTACAATAATTGACTTTGCTAATACCACTCAACAACTTTCGGAAAAGCCCTTAGCAAATACTCCAGCCAACAGACAAAAAGCTATTAACTACATTAATAAACTTAATGCAAATGGCGGTACAGAATTACTAAATGGTATTAAAGCTGTACTGAATTTTCCACCTGCACCAGCCGGAAGATTAAGAAGTGTCGTATTACTTACTGATGGTTATATTGGTAATGAAAATGAGGTGATTTCTGAAGTACAACGCAATTTAAAATTAGGCAATAGGCTGTATAGTTTTGGTGTAGGTAGTTCAGTTAATCGCTTTCTGCTAAATCGTCTTGGGGAAGTAGGCAGAGGTACATCACAAGTTATTCGCCAAGATGAACCTAGCCAAGAAGTTGCCGATAAGTTTTTTCAACAGATAAATAATCCAGTTTTAACTAATATTCAAGTTAGTTGGGAAGGTACTGGAGAAGTAGAAATTTATCCAAAAGCCGCCCCAGATTTGTTTGCTAATCAACCATTAGTTTTATTTGGACGTAATCAAAATTCTGGTCGAGGTAATTTGCGAATTACTGGTATTGCGGCTGGGGGTAAACGTTACGAAAAAGTTTTACCTGTTAATTTTTCTGAAAATGGTAATTCTGGTATTGCTCAACTTTGGGGACGTGCCAAGATTAAAGATTTAATGAATCTAATGTTTGGCGGTGAAACTAAATCTGGAGTAGAAGCGGTAACTAATACAGCGTTAAGCTATCGATTGATGTCTCAATATACTGCTTTTGTGGCAGTTAGTGAAGATGTTAGGGTGAATCCGGATGGAAGTAGCACTCGTGTACAAGTGCCAGTGGAGTTACCTGAAGGTGTTAGTTATGATGGTATTTTTGGCAAAGTCGATGGGGAAAAGTTTCAATCAACTAATAGTAGTAATAATGTCGGTTTTGCTTCTCCTTCTGCACCTGCACCTCGTTTAAGTGGTGGTTTTAATCGCCCAGCTAATCAACCTGGTTTACCAGCACAAATACAAGCAGAAGAATCTGCTGATCAGAATAAGAAACCAGCAGCTACTCTTGTAATTTCCCGACTTGATATTATTAGTGCTGATGGTTTAGATAGTAATGCGATCGCTTCTTTAAAGCAACATTTCAAAAACCTGAATTTACCCTCTGGTTTTAGTGGAGAAATTGTCTTAGAATTTCCGATAAATAATGGTCGTGTTGGGCGGATTATTTTAGATGATATTGCTTCCACCGTGCAAGATAAATCTGTTGTGGATGCGATAAAGCGATGGCTAACTTATTGGCAAGGTCCTGCCTCTAGTAAAGGTAACATTCGCTTAAAATTGCGAATTAAACCTTAATTTAAAACCTAATGGGTGCATCTGTAAAAAATTGGTTTTTCATGCTAATTTTTGGTAAAGATTATAATCTTTATCCCATCAGCGACAAGTTTTACAAAGATTACACTTATTTCTAGTTGGTAATTAATCGATAAGACAGGGGCGGGTGTATTTATCTTATCGTCTAGTATCAAAATTTATCTATTAACCCGCCCCTACAAATTCATATTTTCTCAATTATTCCTAATACCCAATTCTACATTCTAAATTCTACATTCTAAATTCTACATTCTAAATTCTACATTCTAAATTCTACATTTCCCCCTACCCAATTCCTATCTATAGATAGCTGCTCTCGCCCGTTGATATTGTCGGTATTTAGCGATTTTTAGCTGTACTTTTTCGTAGCCAGGTGTGCCTTCAGGAATCTTTTCTAGTGTATTTAAAGCCGCGATAAAGTTACCGGCTTCTGCTTGTTGAGCAGCGTGTTGTACTAATTGTTTAGCTTTTAAACGTTGTTTATCTCGATATTCAGCTATTTTAGTTTGGATTTTATCATATTCTGCCATATCTTTTGGGAGTTTTTCTAATAAATTTAAAGCAGTGGCAAAATCTCCTATAGCAGCTTTTCCGTATGCTGCTTGAATTAGGCGATGAGCTTTGATGCGTTGTTTATCTCGGTATTCATTTATTTTGGGTTGAACGATATCATACACAGAAGCGCCTTCAGGAATTTGTTCTAAAAGACGAATAGCGGTGGTAAAATCGCGTTCCTTAGCTAATTTGTAAGCTTGGTTAATGATATCTTCGGCTTGGGCTTCAATATTTGGTTTTGATTCTGCAACTATTGGCGCTATTTTTTCTTGCCAGAAAGTGATTTCTGGTGCTTTGCGAGCTTCTTTTAAGACATCAAACCAACGTTGTTGTTTAACTGCGGTTTCAACGGCTTCATATTGATTAACTGCGGTTTCCCAGTCTTGCTCCCATTGATGTTTGATTTGTTGAGATTCTGTATAGACTAAGCTATTATCGGGGATGGTTTGAATTAAAACAATAGCTTCTTGATATTGTCCGGAGTGATATTGTTGGTTAGCTTTGGCTAGTATTTCGACGCCATAATCGTTAGGAGCCACTTGTAATAAGGTGCTAATTCCCACAGCCATCGCTACTACATTAGCCGCTATTCCAACGCTAATTCCTCCTAGTAAAAATGTAGCGCTAGGAGAAAGATTTAAACTAGGTTTGATGGGATTTTGAATAGGATTATTATCAGTATTGTCGGAAATATTTAAATTAATTAGATTGGCATCGGATTGAGGTAAATTTTCTTGAAAATCAATCGGCTCTGTATCGATTAATTTACTTAAATCGTTTTCCGGTGCTATTTCCTTAGTTATTTCGTTATCTATTTCTGTAGTTATTTCCTTAATTATTGGTATTTCTGCATCTATTAATGCTACAGATTCATTAACTATAGAACTAGACGCGATCGCTTCTACTCCCGCAGATAACATTAAATTAGTTTCAGATTGGTTATTTTCCAGCATAACTGTAGGAATTGCAGATGGTATTACGGGGTTAATTGAGGTAAAATTTTGTAGGAAAATTTCGCTACTAAAACCAGAGGAAACCTCTATTTCAGTCTGGGCAAAAGCAGACATTCCCGTTAGATTTACCCTTAGTAAATTAGGCGAAAATGTATAAAGATTTAAAGTCTTATCAGCCGAAGTAGTAGAAATATCCTGTGGGATATGAAAATCTTTAATAACTTGTAAAACTTCCGTTGCAGACTGATATCTGTCGTGGAAGTTATAGCGCACCATCTGAGTTAAAACTGAAGTTAATTTTTCGCTAATAGTAGAAATTAATTCTTGCTGCCAACTTAATTCGCCAGTGTCACGATCGAGGGGTAGTCGCCCCGGTGTTACTCCTGTTAAGGCTTGTATGGCGATCGCCCCCAACGCATAAATATCACTATTTGGCTGGGGCTGGCCTATAAATTGTTCTGGTGGGATGTACCCTAATGAACTAACAACATCGATCGACTGAATTTCGCAAACTGTATGATTAATTTTATAATGATTTTGCTCCCCCAGAGAATACATTGGGGTAACTATCGATACTGACTGGGCAGAACCAAAGTCAATTAAAATTAATTTTCCGTCTTGAGCACGTCTAATTATATTATCAGGTTTAATATCACAATGGATAATCCCTCGATCGTGAATAAATTCTAAAATTAATAAAATTTCCTGCAATAATTGAATAACTTGCCCTTCCTGCCAATGTTTTTGGCAACGTTTATTAATTGGCAGTTCATCACTTAATAAATGCCCTGGAATAAATTCTTGTACTAAGTATAATTCTTGGTTTTCTTCAAAATAATCAAAAAGTTGAGGAATATGGGTATTTAACGCTTCCCCAGTAGTATTGTCATATCCTAGTTTTTGTAAAATTTGTACTTCGTTAGTAAATAAACGTTGATAAGTGGGTAAAAATTCCCTATTTTCTAGCTTAATTTGTTTCAGGAGGCGCTGGGGACATTCTGGCTTTTGTAGATCTAAAGCGATATAGGTTTGGCCAAATGCACCAGCATTTAGTATTTGTTGAATTTGATAACGATCTTTTATTACTTTTCCTAATGGTGAAAAATTTGGCGCTATTTTTGGTTCTATTGTTTGCATATAAAATTTTTTAACTTGGGATAAACTAGAATATTGGGAAATTCAGAAAATTAGTTATTGTTGCAGTTAGCAAAAATAACAATTAACCCCAGAAAAAATTTCCCAGGAAAAATTATTTAAAGTCTGGGGTGGGAAATTTTCGGTAATATTGAGGACTTAATCAATATTTTTCATGGTGGAATTACTGTTTCAGGAATAAATTAGAGAAAATTTAATAGCGGTATAGTGGAGGGCAAGGAATTTTTTTCGCTAAATATTTGCTAACAACTAGATGTAATTCTTATTTGCAACAAAAGAATATTTTAACTATTTAACTATGGAAATATCTATAATTTTTCTGCCTAGCCGGGGACAGTGTAACTAAGTTTTTATAATTTTGAGATGTACCCTTTCAACCTGTGGTAATTTTGTGGCAAAATTAAAATTATCAATAAAAATCTATGCCGTGATCTATAGCGGCATTTATTAATGTCTCAATCTTGAATTTCAGGAGTTAAAAGTGACATCAGCTAATATATTTAATCCTGCCCAAATGCCGGATCCAGATTTGGTAAAGCAAGCACAAGCCGCGATCGATGAGTTTGCACAATCTTCAGCCCCCGGTATTTGGCCAGCAATAAATAAAGAACAATTAATTACAGAAATGCGATCGCGCATTCAAGATCCTT
>CAWUOF010000046.1:0-13848 GCA_963923765.1 uncultured bacterium
CCCCAATTCTCCCCTGCCCCCTGCCCATTTCCTTAAAACAATTGTAAAGTTTTGTATAAAAATAAGAATTTTCTGTTACTATTTGAGAGAAAGTTTAATATTTATAGTTACATGACCTTATTAATTGTGGGTGCAACAGGCACCCTAGGCCGACAAATTACTCGTAAAGCAATAGATGAAGGCTACGAAGTACGCTGTTTAGTTAGAAGTTTGAAGAAAGCAGCGTTTTTGAAGGAATGGGGGGCACAACTGGTACAGGGGAATTTGTGCGATCGAGGCAGTTTAAAGCCAGCCCTTGCCAATGTAACAACCGTAATAGATGCAGCGACTGCCAGACCGACTGATTCTCTGAGCATGAAACAGGTAGACTGGGAGGGCAAAGTAAATTTAATCGAAGAAGCAAAAGCCGCCGGAGTAAAAAGATATATTTTCTTTTCCATTTTGGATGCCGCCAAATATCCAGACGTACCCTTAATGGAAATTAAGAAATGTAACGAAAAGTTTTTGGCCGAATCCGGGTTAAATTACACTATTTTGCAACTGTGTGGATTCATGCAAGGCTTAATTGGCCAGTATGCCATACCCATATTAGAAAAACAGACCGTATGGGTAACGGGTCAAGCATCCCCGATCGCCTATATGGATACACAAGATATTGCGAAAATAGCCATTAAAACTCTATCTATACCCGAAACAGAAAATAAAATCTTGCCTGTAGTAGGGCCGCGTGCTTGGACAGCCGATGAAATTATCCGTCTATGCGAAAAACTATCTGGAAGAGAAGCAAAAATAACGCGGATGCCGCTAAACTTATTGCGAGTAGTGCGAAAAATATGCCGATTTTTTGAATGGGGATGGAATGTAGCCGATCGCCTAGCATTTGCCGAAGTATTAGCCACAGGTCAAACCCTAGATGCTCCAATGGATAAAGTTTATAGCATTTTTGGCTTAAACCCAGAGGAAACAACGACCCTAGAAAATTACCTGCAAGAATACTTCAGCCGCATTTTGAAAAAGCTAAAAGAATTAGACTACGAAAGAGAAAAAGCCAAGCAAAAGGCCAAGAAAAAACGGCCTTTTATCTCCTAAACACCTGAAAAAAGGTTTTTATTCTGGAGAATTAGGAATTTCTCGTGATAAAATTTTTGCAGCTTAACAAAAAGCCAAGCGTACATCAGAGCGACCAAAGCTCGATCGTGTCAAATATAGACGCTACGATTAAAAACGCTGGTAGCTTACATCAATAAAACCATTCAAGAGGCTGGTAATCTTCTGTAAATGCAATACATAAATCTAATAACTTAGTTAGAAATGTAAACATTCATTAACAGCTAGAACCATGTTTTTGCATCGGTTTTACTAGAAAAAAAATTGCAAAAACACTTTTTTTTGTACATCTAACCCTTATAAACATAAACGTGCCCAAAGCTGGGATTATTTACAACGATATTAAACCCGTCGCTTGCCGCATCGCCCTAGAATGGCAAGACAAACTAACCTCATTAGGTTGGGATGTCCGTATGGCTACAGGTATTGGCGGAATACTTGGTTATTCCAGTCCAGAAAAACCAGTTTGTCATACCCCGATCGACCAATTAGTACCCCCTGGTTTTGATGAAGATATGTCCTTTGCCCTAGTTTTGGGCGGAGACGGGACGGTATTATCTGCATTTCGTCAGGTAGCCCCCGCCGGTATTCCCCTATTTACCGTCAATACCGGACACATGGGATTTTTAACAGAAACCTATCTCAACCAGTTACCACAAGCAATGGAAAAAGTGATAGCTGGTGACTATCAAATTGAACAGCGAACTATGATAGCTGTTCAATTATATCATAATGATTACCTGATGTGGGAAGCACTGTGTCTCAATGAAATGGTAATTCATCGTGAACCCCTGACAAGTATGTGTCATTTTGAAATAGCAATAGGCAGGCATTCCCCTGTCGATATCGCAGCCGATGGAATTATTATCTCGACACCAACAGGTTCCACAGCTTATGCTCTTTCCGCAGGCGGTCCAGTAATTACTCCGGGGGTAGGAGTAATGCAATTAGTGCCAATTTGTCCCCATTCTCTAGCTTCCCGTGCTTTAATATTTGCTAATAGTGAACCAGTAACTATTTTTCCTGCTAATCCTAACCCGATGGTAATGGTAGTAGATGGAAATGCTGGGTGTTATGTAATGCCAGAAGACCAAGTACGCATCGAGCGATCGCCATATCCTGCTAAATTCATTCGTCTACAACCTCCGGAATTTTTCCATGTTTTACGAGAAAAACTAGGCTGGGGTTTACCTCACATTGCTAAACCTAGTTCGGTAGAATTGCCATAATTGCTGATAGTTAATCATGGCACTATATACCAAAATAACTAAAACAATCCAGAAAAAAAATAAATATTAAGTATCTTAATTCGGCTTTAAGATAATGGTTGATTGCAAATCTCCCTTTTATGTGATAATAAAAAGTTATTAATAAATATTTGGTTTTATGGCTGGAACAAAAATTGAAACTGGCCAAAGACTTGTATTTTATACCATAAAAACGGGAGAAAATTTATTTATGAATACCAGCGATCACAATCAATATGTTTTAATCATCGAAACTGATGAATCATTAGCCCATAATCTCAGTTTAGATTTAAAAGAAGCCGGTTATGATCCGGTTATAGTTAATGATGCCCAAAGTGGTATGCATAAAACTATTGAACTGCAGCCAGCATTAATAGTTGTCGATCGAATGTTAGCAGGAGGAGAATCAGGACTTTTATTTTGTAGCCAACTGAGAAGCCAAGGTAATAGAACTCCTGTACTAATGTTAATGGTAAAAGCTAATGTAGAAGATTTAGTAGCTTGCCTAGAAGCAGGGGCTGATGATTATTTTCTCAAACCTTATCGTAGTGAAGAATTTTTAAGGCTGGTACGTTTATATTTACAAGCAGATATTACCAGTACTGAACAGTTAAGATTTGGTGATTTAATTTTAGATTTAGCTACCCGTCGCGCGATGCGAAATAGTCGAATTATCGACTTAACTATGAAAGAATTTGAATTGTTAAAATGTTTAATGGAACATCCGCGAGAAGTTTTAACCCGTGAGCAAATATTAGAAAATGTTTGGGGTTATGACTTTATGGGGGAATCAAATGTTATAGAAGTTTATATTCGGTATTTACGGTTAAAAATTGAAAATGAAGGGGAAAAACGTTTAATTCAAACAGTGCGCGGAGTGGGATATGTATTAAGAGAAAATTAATAAATATAAAAAAATAACAATTACGGATACAAAAATTATAGGGACAATTATAAATTGCCCCTAATATTAGTAGAAATCGCAAAATTTATTAGTAATAATAGTAATAAATCAGAAAAATATGATTTATCAAAATTTTCGATCGCTAGAATTGGTATTAATTCTTATGCTGATGGGATGCTCAACTATAACTCCGGCGGCATCTACTCTACAAACTATAACAAACCAAAATCAGGTGATTTCTAGCGATCGCCCTGTTTCTACTTCAGTAGTAGCACAAGGTCAAAATTTACCTATTTCTGCTCAAGTATCTATTGGCGAAAAAATCATTAAATTAGAAGTAGCTAGTAGTGCCCAACAACAAGCTTTAGGTTTAATGTATCGCAATTCTTTAGCAGATGATCGAGGAATGCTTTTTCCTTTCGACCCGCCTCGATCGGTTAATTTTTGGATGAAAAATGTTGTAATTAATCTGGATATGATTTTTCTTAAAGATGGTCAAATAGTCAGTATTGCGGCTAATGTGCCTCCCTGTACCAACGAACCTTGTCCCATTTACGGTCCAGTACAGCCTATAGATCAGGTGATTGAATTGCGCGGGGGACGGGCGGCAGAATTGGGGCTAAAGGAGGGCGATCGCCTTACCGTCGAATTTTTACCCTAAATTAGCCCCATAGATAACTTCCTGATCTACTTTATTAAAAAAATTGTTACAAAAATTATCGCAAATCAGATATAATTTTAATGTATAAATCTTTACAAGGAGGCAAAAATTTGCTACGCTGTCGATCTCTTTGGTTAGGGTTTCATAACATAATCCAATAACCACAACTGGCAAAAAAAGTCAAGTAGTGGCAGGATATAAAAAAATCAATATTAGACCCAAAAATTATTTTGGTCAGGTATTTAGCAATTTGATTTGTTATTATACCGCCACAATATAATAAAACACCAAAATAAAAGTCAGTGTCAGGAAATAGTTAAAAAATCCCTAAAAATACTTATCTATACACCATCATCTTTGGTGTAGGTGGAGTAAATAAAAAAATACCGAACTAAATATCTTATCGGCTAAAAAAGCCGAATTTGAGAAACGAACCAACTACAAAAAGACATCAAAGTTTTACTCTGGCCACAGAATCACCTAATTTTGTTGATGGTGACATCAACACTAAAGGACTGGAAAAACATAAAAACCAGATACTCAAAAACAAATGATTGTCTGTATATTTTAGTTCCAGAGTTGGGGAATTTTCCAAAATATTTATTCGGGCATAGCATATTACATTTTTTTTCTCAAATTTTGAGGAAAATAATTTCAGGATAAATGCTGATATTTGGGGGTTTTCTCGTAAACACAGGATTATTTATCAGAAAAAAATTTACTGGTGGTAATTCTAAAATATTTAGGGAAACCTAATAAATATATTGGCTTTTTTTATTTCTATAAAACCAGAAATATAAAAAGCAATATAAAATAGTTTAGGCAAAGTGAAAAAAGCATCAACAACAAGCAATATCGTTACAAGGGTTTTCTGTACAAGAAATCTGTAAATTTGCTGATGGCATTGTATCTAAAACTTGTTGTAGTAGTAATAATCAGACATCTGCTTATCAGAGGTGAGGATTAAGCAATTACTTTGTCAAGGGACAGATAAAAAACTGGCTACTAGCTATTCAAAGATATTGAGGTAATAAAGTTTGCTTTAAGAACGGAGGTACCGAATGGCACCAACTAAATATAATCAATTCATTCGATTTTTACAAGAAGATTTGGCCATTTCTGCATCTTCCATTGCGATCGCTTTAAGACATCGGGAACAAGACCCAGGCCCATTGCCGATGATTCTCTGGAAGTACGGGTTAGTAACTATTGAGCAATTGGATCAAATTTATGATTGGCTGGAAACGGCTTGAATTGACTAGCGAATTTAGTTTAACTATTAACAAAAAAGCGGGCTATAAACCCGCTTTTTTAACGTCTAAAAATTAACAGTAATGATAAAAACATTACCTATCTTGAGTGTAGCGGAATAGGGATTAATTTTCACCAAGGAATAAAGGACAAGATCGCACCCTTAATAATTTATATTTCTTATGATTATGATAATATAGTTTCGCGAAAAATCTATTAAAAGACTCAGTATGATACTTACTTCATTAGCAAAATCTTCTAGTGAAGTCTTTCCACCAATTCCCATTCTTGACTTTTTCAGAAATTGTAAAATTGTCATAAAATTTTCATAAAAATTCCATAAACATCTTGACAAATAAAAATCAGTATATATACTAATAATTGGAATTACGGATATTTTGTTATAAACCAACAATTAACATAAGTGTAAAATACACATAAAAAGCATGAAACCCTTATATAATAAGGATTAACAATTTTCATGATTTTTATGTTTTCATGCAATGCTATCTCTCTGTGAGAATACACAAATTTCTAAAACAAAACTCCGTAAATATCCAAATTTTACCAATTAATTGTTTGTGCTCAATACCAGTCAAAACTTATCAATTAAATAGGTTGAGATTCTGACTTAGTAAAGACCTAAAATCAAATTTTTTGACTTGATCAGGGGTATCTAAAACTATGCAATTCAGTTTTAATAAGTTTTTCCGTTTAGACAAGAAATTAATATTGTCTAAATTTTCCGACCTATTTTTAACTATTGTTACTACAGAAAATCCGGCTATTGCTGCAACTGCTACAGGAAATTTAACAGTCAATGCTAACGTAGTTGCTAATTGTCAAGTTACTAACTTAACCATAAATTTGGGTAATTACGATCCCCTAGTAAGCAACGCTTTAACACCTCTTGATCAACAAGGTGCTCTGAGTATTAAATGTACTAAAGGAGTACAGGCAACTTCTATTGATTTAAACGCTGGTTCCAATTCCAGTGGTACTACCCGCCGGATGAAAATAACATCAGGTACAGACTTGCTACAGTATGAACTTTATAAAAATAGTGGGCGTAGCAGTATATGGGGGTCAGGTTCTGTAAGTGGTGTAGTTCCTGATGTATCAACTAGTTACACTACAGATTTAAAAGCAGGAAGTCAACCTATTAATATCTATGGTAGAGTTCCGGCTGGACAAGACATTTCTATTGGCAGTTATACAGATACTGTAACTATAACAATCAACTATTAGAACATTAAAAACCTCTCAATTCCATCAAGTTTTCCCTATCGGTCTATTTTGCTTATGTTTACCCTTTCACATTGATGAATAACCATTGTATTTTGTGACGTTATATTTTGTAACATTACTTTATATTACTGATGTTTTTAGGAAAATTACTAATATATTTTCTAATAAACGCAGTAATTAAGTAATAAATTTCAGCTTTTTAGCTAACCATAACCCACAATTAAAATTGTCAGAGTACCAATATTAGGAAAATTATCAAATTATGAAATTCAATTCTAGTACTCTTTGGTGTTATGATCGCCAAACAGTAACCTATTTTGCTACTACTATACTTTTCGCTATTTTCTGAGCTTCCGGTGGTTGCTGCAACTGGGACAAGACCTTTAACAGTCAATGCTAATGTAGTTGGTAATTGTCAAGTTAATAACTTAACCATAAATTTTGGTAATTACGATCCTTTAGTAAGCAACGCTGCCACACCCCTCGCTCAACAAAGTGCCTTAATTATTAAATGTACTAAAGGAGTACAGGCAACTTCTATTGACTTAAATACTGGTTCGCCAGTGGTAGTATTCGCCGAAAATAACATCGGGTACAGACTTCCTATAGTATGAACTTTATAAAGATAGTAGACCAATATATGGGGAACAGGTTCTACAAATGACATAGTTACTGATGTATTATAGGGATGATGTAACTATAACTGTTAACTATTAATTTATTAGCAGAAAAATTGTTTTGTACGCTAATAAATTTTAGCTAAAAACAGGCTGAAGATTTTTTATCTTTAGTCTGTATTTATTATTTGAAATGAGGGAAAATGTTGTGAAAAGTAATGTTGTGAAAAGTTCGGTGTTGTATAAGTACGGTTTTGCAAAAATATGGCTAATGATACTACTTATATACGAGTGGGGAATAGTTACTATACAATCGGCAAAGGCAGAATCATTTAATGTATTACCCATTCGAGTTTATTTAAAAGGGCGATCGCTTAGTCAAGAATTAAAAATTAGCAACGAAAGTGCTAATACTCAACGTTTTCAAGTTACAGTAAAAGCCTGGGAACAAAACGAGCAGGGAGAAATGCAACTGAGTGATACACAAGATATTATTGCCTTTCCCCAACTTTTTGAATTAGCCAAGGGAGAATATCGTTTAGTGCGGGTAGGAACTCTTGTTCCTCCGACTACAAAAGAACGTACTTATCGTGTATTTTTACAACAGTTAGCAAAAACAGAAAATCAAGAGGAAACAACGACACCAAAAAAAGGTGTTCAACTTAATTTTCTAATTCGAGTAGGTATTCCTATTTTTATTGCTCCAATCCAAATTATTAAACAAGGTAAAATAGACAAAGTAAATATAGAAAAAGATAAAATTTTTATTACTATTAATAATACAGGAAATATTCATATTTTAACTTCTTCCTTTGTAATTAAAGGTTATGATGATACAGGTAAAGTTGTATTCCAAGGTAATTTAGGAGGAGGTTATATTTTAGCTGGAAATCGGAGAATTTTTCAAGAAAAACTACCTCAAGAAAATTGTAAAAACATCAGAAATATAGGCATAGAAATAGGAATTGATAAAGAACAAGACAAACCACTAAGTTTTACAGAAAAGGTGGAAACACCCAATGGTGTTTGTCAATAATTACTTAATTATAAATTTGCAAAAAATATTCCTAAATTTGATATTTTATACACTATGCCCCCAATTAATAGGAGATAAATAATGAGAATAAAATCAATATTAATATTTTTAGGAGTTGTGATTGGCATAAACATAAAATTAAATTTGCCTAGTTTTGCTCAAGGAGGAACTCCTAATATAAGTTGTAGTATCTCAGCAACAACATTAAATTTTGGTAATTATGATGTTTTTTCCTTTACTGCTTTAACTACCTCCAGTACTTTACAGATTAATTGTACAACACAGGGCAACTCTACAGTAAACCTGCTTACGACTAGCTTAGGTAAAGGAAATAATTCATCCACATTTTCCCCCAGGCAAATGTCAAATAATAGCCAATTACTGAATTACGATATTTATACTGATTCTAATCAAACTACTATCTGGGGAGATGGAACAAGTGGTACATCTACAATTACTAATTCAAAGGTAGTATCAGTCAATCTTCCAATTTATGGAACAATTCCCGCACGTCAAGATGTTACCGTTGGCACTTATCAAGATAATGTCAGTATCACAGTTAACTTTTAATGTATTTTCAGAATTGTTTTAGCCTAGTATTACCATTAATAATTACACCAGTTTTAACCCTTGCTTCTTCAGATAAGCGTGCTTTTTTTGACTTAACAATTAATTTACTCAAAAAAGGTCAAATAATAGTTATTATGCGCTCTAATGATGTACTTGTTCGTATATCAGATTTAAAAGAGGCAGGATTAACACTAAATTCTGGTACACAAGAAATAATACAAGGAGAAACTTATGTTTCTCTGGCTTCTCTGTCACCTGAAGTGACTTATGAATTAGATGAAAAAGCCTTGGCATTACGAATTAAAGCAGCTAGTAATTTGCTAGAATCTAATATTCGTAATTTTCGCTCTATTCGTCCAAAAGATATAATTTATACACAAGATACCAGTATTTTTGTTAACTATTCTGTAAGTGCTATTGACTTACAACAAAGTTCTCGAAAAATTTCGGCTTTTGGAGAAATAGGATTAGCCAATAAAAATAATTTACTTTATAGTAGTTTTTATCGAAATGCAGATGGTTACACAGCCAGAAATTTAACAAATTTTACTTGGAATAATCCAAATTCTCTTAATCGCTTAGTTTTAGGAGATACTTTTACCCAAATGGGGAATTTAGGGGGAAGCCCTCTAATTGGAGGCATTAGTTTTTCTCGCAATTTTAGTTTAGATCCATATTTTTTAACTACACAGCCATTTGGACTACAAGGTATATTAAATACGCCTTCTACTGTTGAATTGTATTCTAATGGAGTTTGGTTAAAGCGGGAAGAATTACCTCCGGGTCCATTTGCATTTTCCAATATCCCGATCGCCGCCGGTAATACTAATACTAAAGTTCTTATCCGAGATGCTTTTGGTAAAGAACAGGAAATTACAAAATCATTTTACTTTTCACCAGAACTTCTGAAAAGAGGTCTTTCTGACTATAGTTTTAATTTAGGTTTTATTAGAAATAATTTAAATGATAGTTTTAAATATGATTCCTTGGCTTTTTTGAGTCGCTATCGTCAAGGTTTAACGAATTCATTAACTGCGGGAATAGGCTTAGAAGCAACTTCTCATTTAATTAGTGGTGGCGGTGAGATGAATTTTAATACATCTTTCGGTACCTTTGGTTTAGGAGCATCAGCCAGTAGCTCAGAAGGGTTTAATGGCTATGCAGGATTATTGGGTTATTCTTATATATCATCTAGTTTTAGTTTTAGTGGAGTGGTTCGCAAATTTAGTTCCTATTATGCTAATTCTAGCTTAAAACCAACAGATGATCGATCTTTATTAGAGACTGGTTTACAGTTTAGTGTGCCCCTAGGAAACTCTATAAGTTTAACCACACAGTACATAACTGCTAATTATAGGGATAAAGGTTTTAATAATCGATTTTCTTTGTCTAGTAATATTTTAGTTGCTCCTAAAATGAATTTATTTATTTCTGCTAGTCAAATTAATCAACAGAAACATCAAACAGAAAATAACCTATTTGTGGGATTATCATATTTTTTGGGCAACAACACTACTGGAAGTATTTCCTATGAAAATCAAAATAATCAAAATAGTGTTATAGCTAACTTAGAAAAACCTCTTTCTACTAATACTGGTTTTGGTTATCGTTTGCGGTCACAAATTCAAAATGATAGGGATATACAAAATGCTACTCTTCTTTATCAAACTAATTTTGGTCGCTATGAATTAAATTACAATCGCACAGATAGTAATACTTCTTCCTATAATTCTACATTACTCAATGCTGCTGGAGGATTTGGCATAATTGGGGGTTATCCTTTCTTATCTCGTCCCTTAGATAATAGTTATGTTTTAGTTAGAGTTCCTGGAATTCAGGGAGTGCGAGTTTATTTAAATAATAATGAAGTAGGAAAAACTAACTTACAAGGAAATTTAATAGTAACTAATGTATTGCCTTACCATAGCAATCGTCTTAAAATTGCTACTGAGGATATACCTTTAAATTATAATATAGAAACGGAGGAAAAAAATATAGCAGTTCCCGTGCGTGCTGGAGGTGTTGTGGAATTTAAGCTGGTGAAGGTACAGAATTTTATTGGTAAAATAGTTATTAATGATGCTTCTGGTAAAAATATAATTCCAAGTTATGGAGAATTAACAGTACAAATAGGAAATAAATGGCAAAAGTCACCTTTGGGTCAATTAGGTGAATTTTATTTGGAAAATATCTCTCCAGGAATTTATCCGGCTGAGGTAAAATATCAAGATGGAAAATGTAATTTTGATATAAAAATTTCTATTTTTAAAGAACAATTTGTGAATTTAGGAACTTTACAGTGTTCTGTAAAACCTGCTCAGTAAATTTAATTAAGACACGAATATAATTATAATAATTTTTATGGTGGTTATTTTTAAGCCTGGTTACGTGGGGTAAAGTTCAGGAAGGCATAGTCAAAAATCATTTTTGAGTAAAATTTATTAGTTCAGATAGAATGGGGATAATTTCTGACTATGCGGAAGATAAGGCAAAACAAGAGGGAAAAGTTTATCTGGAAATAGATAGATTTTTCCCATCTTTAAAGACTTGTAATTATTGTTTAAATGTTGCAAAAACCTGGGCTGCTGCCGCTACACCCGCGCCAGGGGTAAAACTGCTGTAACCCAATTCCTGTAAAGCAGCTTCTAAGCCACCGATCGCACTGAGAATATCGCGATCGCAAACAAAACCTAAGTGGCCAATCCTAAAGATTTTCCCCTTCAAATGGTCTTGTCCACCCGCCATAATAATATCAAACCGCTTTTTCAAAATACTCCGTATTTGTTCTGACTCCACTTGAGTTGGTGCCACCGCCGTAATAGCGGGACTAGCAGCATGATCTGGTGCGTACAACGGTAAGCCCAACGCCTTCACCGCAGCGCGAGTAGCTGTCATTAAACGTTGATGGCGGGAAAAAATATTTTCCAAGCCTTCCGCCTTCATCATTTGCAAAGTTACTTGCATAGCAAAAAACATATTTACTGGCGGAGTAAAAGGAGTACTATTTTTTGCTGCATCTTTGCGATATTTTGCTAGATCTAAATAATAACGAGGCAATTTAGCAGTTTTATAAGCTTCCCAAGCCTTCGGGCTAACTGCCACAAAACCTAAGCCGGGAGGCACCATATAACCTTTTTGTGAACCAGAAGCAACTACATCTAAACCCCAGGCATCAATAGGCACATTAACTGCACCTAAACTCGTTACAGCATCAACAATAATTAAAGCTTCACCATGCGCCTTAACATGACGGTTAATAGTTTCTAAATCATTAATTACCCCGGTAGAAGTTTCACTATGGGTAATAATGACAGCTTTAATTTTTTTCTCTGTATCTGCTTCTAGTTTTTCCCGGAAAACTTCTGGATCTAGGGGTTTTCCCCAGTCTTCTTTTACTTCTTCTACATCAAGACTATAAGCTTGGGCAACTTCTACCCAACGTTCGCCAAATTTACCATTAGAACCAACTAAAACCCGATCGCCCGGACTCAAAAAGTTAATAATTCCTGCTTCTACAGCACCGGTACCACTAGCTGTCAAAATTAGCACATCATTTTTAGTTTGATGTAGCCATTTCAGCCCTTCCGTTACCTCGGCCATTATTTTGCTAAAATCACCACTACGATGGCCTATAGGATGTTTAGCCATAGCTAGTAAAGCTTTTTCTGGCACCGGAGTAGGGCCAGGAATCATTAACATTAACTTATCGTCCATTGAGATTTTCCTTGTGATAAAAATAGTTTCAGAGAATGTAACAATTATCGGTAAACTAACCAGTAACTCCTGTCAGCAGTTGATGTAACGCTGTAGCAGGATCAGGCTGTTTTACCAAAGATTCACCGATAAGAACCGCCCCCGCTCCAGCGTTGGCTACCAAACTTAGGTCATTTGGTGTGTACAAACCTGATTCACTGACTATTAGAATACCTCGATCGGCTATCTCTTTTCCTCGTAACTCTAAAAGATTTACCGTAGTTTGTAGATCAACAGAAAAATCTGCCAAATTACGATTATTAATCCCAATTAATTCTACACCTTCAAGGGCTAAAACGCGATCTAATTCTTCGGAAGAATGCACTTCTATTAGGGCAGTCATATTTAAAGTTTGAGCAATTTTTACAAAATATTGCAAATCTTTATCTGATAAAATTGCTGCAATCAATAAAACTGCATCAGCGCCCCTAGCCTTAGCTAAATATATTTGGTAAGGATAAATGAGAAAATCTTTACATAATAGGGGTAAATCTACTGCCGATCGCACTTTCACCAGATTTTCAAAACTACCCTGGAAAAATTTATCATCGGTAAGTACCGATATACAACTAGCTCCCCCTTTTTGATAAGCTAAAGCGATTTCTACTGGATCGAAATCTTCCCGAATTATCCCTTTACTGGGAGAAGCTTTTTTTACTTCAGCTATGATAGCTGGTTTAGTTTTGGCCTGTTGCAAAGCAGCGATAAAATTACGCGGTGTGCCTACATCTTGTGCTTGTTTTTGTAATTCTCTTAAAGATGTTTTTTCCCGCATCTGGTCAACTTGGGTTTCTTTGTACCAGACTATTTCTTCTAGGATATTTTGGGGGGCTGCATTGGGTACTGCTACTTGATAACGTAAAGACTGGACAGAAACAGGAGGATTTGGCGGACGACGACGAATTTGCATAGAGGATGTTTAGGAGTTTAGGAGTTATTGACAACTGATATAAGTTTGTATTTTAGCAAGTATTGGTATTGGATGTATAAATAGCTTTTCTTGTTATTTTTTTTAAAAAAAGTCTAAATATTCAACCAGAATAAACAGCAAAATAAACAGTAAATATATTATGTTATTAGTTTTAATTCTTCTCTAATATTGTTATGATGGATTTTAAAGAATTTAGCAAATAATATATTGTTGGTAAATTTAATTTGACTTAATCCCCAAAATATTTATAATTGTTCAATAAAAACCCAGCCAATTTTATATTAATAATAAATTTACAGAATTAATATTTTATTTTATCATTATTATTCCCCATGCCCAATTCTACCTTCTAAATTCTACCTTCTAAATTCTAAATTCTACATTCTACATTCTACATTCCCAAAAATAATTTATTAATAGAGCGAGTAATTATGATTAACCCGCCCTATTTAATTAAAATTTAATGAGTTCCACTGGCTCTTTTAAAAGCTTCATCGAGAACTTCTGAGAGGGTGGGATGAGT
>CAWUOF010000047.1:0-13843 GCA_963923765.1 uncultured bacterium
CTAATTTGCCTGCATAGATAATTCCTTCGTAGGGTAGTCTTCCTACTTCTAATTGTTTGCCGGCTGGGTTAATTTTCCAGCCATTAGGTAAACTAATTTCTGCGGCTATGGCTGTATTTTGATTTGTTTTGATATCTGGATAGGGGGTGCTACCTTTAGCAAATTTCCATAATTCTCGGTTTAAATCTTCTTCTTCCCCAGGTTGATCGGGTGCTAATTCTCTTAAGGATTGAGGATTTTTTACTATAATACCGACTGTTACAGTTGTGGCAACAAGCAGACTACCCAGGGCTAACCATTTCCGCTTCATATTTCACCTTAAGCATAGAAAAGATAATTTTTATTTTTACTTATATTTGTTAAATAGTTATTTTTCTTTATAAAAATTTTCTAAATTTTGATCATTTATGATAAAATGTGGTTTAATTGTAACATTCTGATTTGTTTGTAGCATTTTGTAATAAAACTTTACTTATTTTAATTATGAAAATTAAGAAAATTATACCTAAGATGAGATTAGAAAAAATTGGCGCCAGTCTAGTAATTTCCAGTGTGTTGTTATCTGGTGGTGTTGTTAATTCACAAGTGCAGCCAGAAAATTTACCCCAGCCAACTCCTAGCCCTGTAAATATCATAAGTACAGAAAAGGAAGAGTTAGAGAGACTCCGACAGGAAAAATTAATCCGCGATCGCGTAGCTGTGGAATTCGATCGGGCTTTTAGCTTGACTATTTATCTCCTTAATACCCTACTAGGGGTAGTAATTATTGTCCCAATTTTAACTACTTTTGGCTTTATTTTACTACGTCGTGATAATCACCGCAAAATCATTATAAATGCCAAAAATCAATTACTTGGAGAAATTAAAAATGAGATATCTCAAGAAATTAACGATTTACAAAACCATTTAGAATTGTTACAAAAAAATATAAAATCTATACAAATTCAAACTGATTTACAGTTTAAATCTATGTTATTACATTATCAAAATCTCTTGGAAAAAAACAGCCAACAACAAGTAGTTAAAAATTTACCAGAAATAGAACATAATAACTACAGAAATATACCGGAAGTAAATATTATAGAATATAATCATCATGGTATTAGTGCAGAAAAAAATCTAAATAATACATCTATTAACAATAATGAGAATATAGAGGGAGAAAACTCAGTTATACAAGGAATGATAGATGAAAAAGATATAGAAAAATATTTACAGACAGGGGATAATTTGATTATAACAGGTCGTTATCACGAGGCGATCGCCTGTTATGATAAAGTCATAGCTATTGATTATAATTACCTGGAAGCTTGGTATAAACGGGGCAGTGTTTTAATTAAAATGATGCGTTATGAAGAAGCTTTAGACTGTTACAATAAAGCCATAAGTATTAAATCTGATGATTATGAATCTTTAGTATGTCAAGGTTATATATTAACTAAATTAGGACGTTATGGCAAAGCTAATACTAGCTTAAATCAAGCTTTGGAAATTCAGCCAGAATATGCTAATACTTATTATTACAAAGCCTATTGTTATGCTTGCCAAACGCAAATAGAATTAACTATAAAAAACTTGCAGCAAGCTATTTATCTTAACCCTGAATATAAAGCTATAGTTGAAAATGATCCGGATTTTGATATTATTCGGAGACACGATCGCTTTCAAGAGTTTATGCATCAAGTATAAATTATCAAATTATTATCCAATAATAGGGATAATTATTTAACTAGATTAGTATCAGATAATTTATCTAAACGTACCCAATTTGTAGCTATATTTATATAAGTTTCTGCCATTTTCTCGGAAATTTTACATTCATTTTCTACCCAATATTGCCAAGGAGATGTTTTTACTAAACTTTTCGCTTCTATTAACCATTCTCCAGCATTTCTGCCATGTATAATAGAAGTGATAGGATTAGCTTTACATTTTTCATGTTCATATTTTATCACCTTAACTAACTCTTTCAGGTTAGCATCAATAGGTAATTCCTCTATCTCGATTTTTTTCAGTGTATTTTCCGGTAAATTTTCCTGGACTATTTCTGGAATAATTATATTATCTTCGATTTCTGTAATAGTTTTTGTCATGTTATTTATATTATTTTGATTAAAATATTTCCCATTCCAAATAGGGCGATCGGCTATTCTAATTTCTACTAAATCATTACCTTTTTCGTACCAATGTAATACAGGAGACATAATATATTTTAAACTATCATCTCGAATAATACCCCCTTCTACTAACCCATCCATAACAAATTTAGCTGCCGCAGAAATATTATCCGGATCTCGGCGAAAATTCTTGATTTTCCAGACAAATTCTACCCAGACTTTATCGGGAAAATTTTTTCTACCAAAACACTTGACAGCTATTTGATTAGTCCAAATTTTTTTCTCTTTAGCACTGGCATAAATATTACTACGGGCTGTACCTATTATTTCATTTAAAGTTGGAGGTAATGGAAAAATATATTTTTCAATCATAGATAAATTATAGTTAAAATGAGAAAAATTGAATCTATAAAATAAATACAGATAAACGCTAATATTAGCGTTTACCTGGAATATATATCTTACCTATAGTTGCGGCGTCCGGTATTTTCTTGCTCAGGCGATCGCATTGATAAACTAATTCGTTTTAGTTTCTCATTTATTTCTAACACCCTTACCTTGACTACCTGCCCAACTTTAACAATTTGTTTCGGATCTGCCACAAATTTATCAGCTAATTGGGAAATATGCACTAAGCCATCTTGATGCACACCAATATCAACAAATGCACCAAAATTAGCAACATTAGTAATAATTCCTTCTAATTCCATTCCTACTTGTAAATCACTAATTTCCTTAACGCCTTCCTTGAAAGTGGCATATTTAAATTCCGATCGCGGATCTCTACCTGGTTTTTCCAATTCTGCAATAATATCCCTTAAAGTAGGTTCTCCGATCGTTTCCGTGACATACTTTTTCAAATTAATAGATCTTAATTTTTCTCCTTGTTGAGCAATTTTATCTAAAGATAAATTTATATCCTTAGCAATTGCTTCCACCACGCGATAACTTTCTGGATGCACTGCCGTATTATCCAAAGGGTTATCACCACCACGAATTCGCAAAAAACCTGCCGCTTGTTCAAAAGCTTTTGGGCCTAATTTCGGTACTTTCAGCAGTTGGCGACGGTTTTTAAAAGCACCATTTTCATTACGATAAGTAATAATATTTTTAGCCACAGTTGGCGACATTCCCGATACAAAAGTTAGTAATTCCTTAGATGCTGTATTTAAATCTACACCCACATAGTTAACACAACTTTCTATGGTTTCATCTAGTTTCTTTTTCAGTAACTTTTGGTCCACATCATGCTGATATTGTCCCACACCTATTGATTTCGGATCAATTTTTACTAATTCTGCCAAAGGATCTTGCAAACGGCGACCGATACTAATAGCGCCTCTCACAGTAATATCTAAATCAGGAAATTCCGATATTGCCACATCTGAAGCAGAATATATTGATGCGCCCGACTCATTTACTATTACTTTAATTGGTTTAAATTCTAAATTTTTACAAACTTCCGAGATAAATTCATCCGTTTCACGGGAAGCCGTACCATTGCCGATCGCAATTAGTTTAATTTCATATTTTTCCAGCAATTTTTTAATAGTAATAGCAGCTTGTTTACGCTGTGCTTCTCCAGTATGGGGAAATATGGCTTGATATTCTAAAAATTTACCTGTTTCTGACAAAATAGCCACTTTACAACCTGTCCGAAATCCAGGGTCAATAGCTAAACAGGGTTTCATGCCTGCTGGTGGAGATAATAATAATTCCCGTAGGTTACTTTCAAAGGTTTTAATTGATTCTATATCTGCATAACCTTTTCTGTGCGATCGTACTTCAGTAATTAAAGATGTTTTCATCAAACGATTAAAAGCATCTTTCAGCATTTTTTGATAAAATTCTACCACTGCTGTAATTTTACTACGAATTTCCCTAGACTCTAAATAATTCAGTACAAAATTTTCATCAAAAGCCAAATCTATATCTAAAATTCCCTCCCCTTCTCCCCGTAATAAAGCTAACATATTATGAGGAGCAATATCTTTTACCTTTATCTGGTAATTACGGTACATTTCAAACTTAGTTTCTCCTTCGGGATATTCTGCTTTTATCTGGGAAATAAATACTCCCGAATTCATCAAATAATCTCGCAAATATGCCCGTAATTCTGCTTTCTCTGATATTTCTTCTGCCAGGATATCTCCAGCACCTTTTAAAGCTTCTTCAATACTATTTACTCCTGTTTCGGCTGAAATATATTTAGTTGCTTCTGTTGCCAAAGATAAAGGTTTAGCATTAGGAATATTTAAGGATTTGATAAACTCTGCTAAGGGTTCTAAGCCTTTTTCTCGTGCTATTGTAGCCCTAGTTCTGCGTTTAGGTTTATAGGGAAGATAAAGGTCTTCTAGTTCATTTTTTTGTAGGCATGATTCAATTTTTGCCTTTAGTTCTTCAGTTAGTTTTCCTTGTTTGGTAATTGCTTCTAAAATTGATATTTTTCTGGCTTCTATTTCCTGGAGATAGGTAAATCTTTCGGCAAGATCTCGTAATTGTATTTCATCCAGGGAATTTGTTAATTCTTTTCGATAACGCGCAATAAAGGGAATTGTCGCCCCTTCCGAGAATAGCTTGAGAGTATTTTCTATTTGAAAGGTTTTGAGGGATAATTCTTGGGCTAAAACTTGGGTAATATCGAGCATAACAAGTAGGTTTCAGTAGGTTTCACTAGGGACCGGTAAAGGAAAAATATAATTAAATTCTCACCAAAAATTTGTGGTGCTGTCTTATTTTTTTGATTTATAATTAATATTTTTTGTACTAATTATTTCAAGGAATACAATAAGAGATGATAAATATACAAATATTTATAATTATATAATTAAGCATTATAGCCATTATAGCCTCACAAGGAAAGAAAACGCAACTACAAAGTTTTTGATGTTTTTAATTTGATATTTTTAATTTGATATTTTTTCATATTATCAACTATTTGAATATAGCATTAAAAGTTAATAAATAATATAAACTTTAGGTTTTTTTAAATTTAATTAACAATAGCCAGGAATTTAGCCCTAATTAGGGCTAATCAGAACTATTAAAGTTACGCAAGCAGAGGGAAAACTGCCGCAATTATCCAGGCAAAAAATAAAGTGCTGCTTATCGCATAACTCCAGGTATCATCAAATAGGGCTGCCACAAAGAACAGCAATGTTATAATGATGGGAGATATTGGCACTAACATTAAGAGAAAATTAAGCTGTGGCAAGAAATAAATAGTAATAAGTAACCCCGATATAATAGCGGTGTTTTGTGCCAGCCACCAGGCAAAACGCTGCAAAATACCTGTGTTTTGTTGTACTAAACCGGAGGCAAGAAACCAGGGTAAACAGGCAAAGGAAAGTAATAGCCAAAGGATAAATCGAGGGTTAATTAATAACCATTGCAGCCAAACTTGATCAGCGATCGCACCAAAGGCAACCCACAGCACGCCAAATAATAATAAACCCATGAGTAAACTATTGATTTTTGGCCGGGGTAAACGGCGAATAATACCTAACCAAACTGTACCAGTTATGAAAAACCAAATGCCGAGGGAGCCAACTAATAAAAAACCACCGAGATTTTGCATCTCAAATTGTATTAATTTAAACCAATTTAGGATGCCAATAACTAGGTTAATTAATATGAGACTAACTGGGGTAATAACTGGAACTATTGCTAAACCTCCCCAAGTTTTTATTGCAGATAATTTAGGCTTTTTGGACGGCAAAAATTTATTCAGGATGGGCGCAGCCGTAACCAAGATAAATAACCACGTTAAGAGGTGCAATATATACCAGCTTATGCGCTGATCGATATATTGACTATTGTCGGTTAAACTAAAGGTAGCATTCAGCCAATTTTTAACGCTTTGGTGACTATAGTTACTAAATACAATACTAAGGTGATTAGCATTGGGAACTATAACCAGCGATCGAGCTTTTTTATCGACAAAATTCTGATTTTCTCCTCCAGCTTGGGTTAATAATTTTTCCGCATTAGCAATAAAAACACCTTCATTACTACCTGCTTGTAACTGAAGATTACGAGGTGATGAAGGTGTCACCTCTGCACTGATAGGGGAAATAGCAACAGTAGCAGTATAACGATTTTCATTACGAATACCCGCCGACATGACTGCACCACTGCCCATAGAATGACCTACCAAGGCTAACCTAGATGGGTCTACCTCTGGTTGTTCCAGCAAAGCAGCAGTAGCTATATCAATATATTTTTCTAGGGAATTTACCTCTAGGGGTGTAGAATTTATGCCATGTCCAGGGAAATCCCAAAGCATCACAGCATAGCCGGCATGGGCTAAAACGTGGGCATATCCCAACATTAATTGTTTGGACCCAGCAAAACCATGAGCAACAAGTACACCCGGAATTTTTTGTGGAGTGGTTGGTGTGAGGTACAGTAGCGGTAAACCTTCTCGGTACAGCGATCGTACCACTAATCCGGCACGCGCTACCACCACCCCCCACCAACAAATTCCAATCAAGCAAAAAGCCATAAGTAGTAAAAATAAGCGTTGGCGAGTCATATAAGCGTGGATCAAGAGTTACTTTAGGTTGATATTTAACTTATGCGGGTTAAATTTTATCAATAATAGGGTGCTTCTGAATATGATCTAAAATCCTTAACTATTACTTTCGTAATCAAATGGCTAGTTACCCCGGCATTACATATATTGCCCTGTGCTACTTGTCAAGGGAATTACAAAACTTTTATTAAATATAAAAATATGTACTCATCAAGATAGTAAAAAATAAATTAAGAAGTTTATTTTATCTGAGATTATTACGGTAGCGAGTTTGGAAATATATCAAGATATTTGAGAAGATTACCTAATAAAAGGCAATATTGATAATTAAAATAATTATAGAAATAACAATAATATCGAGTTTTAGGGAAATGGTAGTAATTAGGATTGATTTGGGCGCTGTAACACCGACGATTTTTTCTGAAAAGAATACATCAATATAAAATTGATCGCGAATAATGCTTACAAATTAATTACAATATTTTTCTACCATATTTATATAAATTTTACTAATAAAATAGATAAAAAAAATTTTCTACTGGAGAAACTTTTAAAACAAATATTCTTAACTCAATTTATCAGGGAAAAACTATTCAAGCTTGGGCTAAAATAGTTAATCCTATAGATAGTAGGGCACTTTTACCTTTAATTGATTCTTCTGGTCAAGGCCAGATTGGTTAATTATTTAGCTTTTACGCTAATTTTATCGATCGCACCTATAGATAAGTCAAAGACAAAATAGCTTTTTTTCGGTAGCAAGAAAGGATAAAAAAATTTATCCTTAGACTCTAGCAGGTAATTCCTTGATATATACTATAAACACTCTGCATAAAAGTAGCCGTGCTAGTATCCACGCTCACCAGTAAAAAATAGGACTGGATGCAGAATAGTATATGTTTCTTGGATGTGAGGAGTTACGATCGCCATGAATAAATTTAATAAATTTCTGACTTTTAGCGCTGTAGTGGCGTTTTCTGTAATTGGTCATAGTGTGACAGCCCAAAAAGCCTCAGCAGAAGCTAAAGCCCAGCCTACAGGAGATAACGTAAAAATAGCTCAAGCTAATCTTTGCCGTATTGTCAATACCTCGAAAAATTATCCAGGGCTAAATATTCGTTCCCAGGCTAACGGAGCAAAAATTGGTTTTGTTGCCAACGGACAAAAGGTAACTCTGACCACTGGTACTGTGAAAACTGTGGGCGGTCGTACCTGGCTAGAAATTTCTGGCCCTAAAAAAGGTTGGGTGACTACTGGGCCAGTGGGTAGCAAAGCAAGTAATTTAATCAACTGTCGTTAGTTTTCTAACTAATTTGACAAATATTTTTTCATACAAAAAGCGATCGCACAATAAATAAAAGGCGATCGCTTTTTAAATTCTTATTTTTATTTATCAGTTTTATTTTTTTTATGCTTCCCAGATTTTTTTAGTAATTATGTCAAATTATATATTTAAAAATTAAGTTTCTCTCACTAAAATTAACTTGTAGGATGCGTTATCACACTAAAGATTTAATATTTATAATCAGGTTTTAACAATCTAACACACCTGAACTCTTGTTAGTAATGCAATTAAATAGATTATATACCATAAAAAATCTCTCTTGTAATCTTATAAATAGTTATCAACAATGTGTAATAAATTTGATCGAGGTACTTATAAGGTTTAAAAATATCATACAAATGAGTGAAGATATAATCAATTATGCCAAGATATTTAAGACCTGAAATAATAAACAGATTTTACATTAATAATTAAGTTTTTACTTATGATTTTTAAATTAAAAATAGACAATTAATTATATTTTATAAAATATTATAATAGCAAAAAAAATTATAAATTACCTCATATAAATCCCCAAAAAAATAATTATAAAATGATCTAAAATCACATTATTTTTGGTTTTAAAAATAAAAAAAAATGCGGAAATAAGGTAAGAAGATTTGATAAACTATAAATATATAAGCTGTAAAGCCGTTAGCTAGTAAAATACAAAATTGCTTTTTATATCAAAAATTTTTGGATAATAAAAATGATAGAGTTTAAAGCATCTAAAAAATTGTAAAAACTAGCAATGCTCAACAGATTATTAAACCTAAATTGAGAATAAATACCCAATGTTTACCAATACTAAATTCAGCATTCATCCCAAAATCGAAATTAGCGCCCAATGTCCGATCGATGGTGCAGAATTAGACATGAAAAGCGTAGCTATTCCAGGAATGCGCTGTTTTGCCAATGCTACCTGTCCAGTTTGCCATAATGACTACTATGTAGAATTACCAGTTGGTCACGCTGTCTGGTGTCCAATGATTTTAAATAAAACTACAGCAGAAATTTATTCTCCCCGTGATGTATCTTGGTTAAGTAAACCATTAAAAGAAAGCTTTTTAAATCCTATAAACTCAGATCTAGTACCAAAAGTACATAAATTTTTTGCAGCCGATCGAATAATAATTATTAACTGCCTAGATTTTCTCTATGGTCATTCTTTATTAAGATTACTAAATGTCCAGCGTTATTTAGACTTAGAACCAGATTTAGCTTGCTGTGTTTTAGTTCCTAGTTCCCTAGTGCATTTAGTACCCGAAGGTGTAGCAGAAATTTGGGAATTTCCCATAGGCATGAAAGATGGTTTAAAATGGTACACAACTTTAGATAATTGGATAAACGAACAGATAAGTAAACGGAAAGAATGTTTTTTATCCCCAGCTTATTCCCATCCCAGTAATAAAATTTATGATTTACAACGTTTTGTCAAAACTTTACCCGATATTTCCCCAGATATTGCTAATGTTAATCCGTTAATTGTCTTAAATTATCGCGAAGATCGTCTTTGGGGTAGTTCCCTCAGAAAACAACAACAAAATATTCAAACCCTGTATAATCAACTCAGTGATATTTTTCCTAATATAGGTTTTGTTTTAGTAGGATTTGGTCAAAAAAATCAAATTCGGAGTAAAAATAAAGCTAGGATTATAGACTTAAGAACCAATAAATTAGATACAGAGCGCGATCGACTTTGGTTATCTTATATGAATGCTGCTGATTGTATTGTTGGTGTACATGGTTCTAATATGTTATTACCCTCTGGTTTAGGTAAATCTACAGTGGAATTATTACCGAGAGCCAGATTAAGTAACTTTTTACAAGATATTCTTTTTCCCCACAACTTGCAAGATATTCGGGAAGTTTTTTTTAAATACAGATTTCTCTACGGAACCAACAATTTAGACGATGTAAAACCCCGTGAAGTTACTGACGTAATTACCAGCATTATCGCTTACAACGACGAAAATATAAGCTTGTTTCAACTAGGTGAAATTACTACTCCATATAATCCTGATTTTGACCCCGTAATTACTCAAGCAGCCACTAATTATTTTTTGCAAGAACCCTGGTTAAAAAATGTTTTAAAACCACTTAAACAGAAAATTAAATCATTTTTCTAGGGTCAAAATAGCTCATGTTTTCCTCAACTTAATTGATAGCTTGGTTCAGAGGTAATATTCAGGCTATATATAATAGCAACCAGCCAGTAAATTAGTGATTGCTATCATCTATACCCTGGTAGGGTGCGTCAGACCAAATACTGATGACTCAGATAACTAATTTAACTATCTGACGCACCCTACACTTCTTAACCCGCCTTAGCCGTTTTTGGGTGCGTCAGACCAAATACTGATGACTCAGATAACTAATTTAACTAGCTGACGCACCCTACCATTCTTAACTAATAAAATTGGCAACTATTCTATTTTCGTATTCATTATTTTTTTGCAACTGGAAATGTATTTGTTTTATTTAATAAATTCCCAAATATTTATGCATTTGCAAACTAATTTTAGCAGTAGGATATTTTTGTAATAAATTTATCAATAAATCTTGCTGTTTTTTCTGATTTTCAAGCAAAGTAAACCATTCTGGCTGAAAATAAACAGGTTTACTCCAGTTTATATACTGTAAATAATAATCAACTTCTTTACCTGTTTCAATAATTAATTTAATTTCATTACAACGTTCCCAGAAATATTTTTGTACTGGATATTTAGAATTAATATGTTCTTTAGGAGAAAGAGTAATCCATGCTTGAGATGATAATTCTAACCAAAAAGCCCCCGATGTTTCAATACTAACTTGTTTACCATTGTTTAAAATTTCATTAACTAAAACAGGCAAGTTTTTGTAAATAAACGGTTCTCCACCAGTAATAACAACTCTAGGCGATTTTAGTTCTGTAATTAGCTTATCTAAAGTTATATTTTGTTTGGATAATTTCATATTATTATTGCCATATTCTTGATCGCACCAACAGCAACCAACAGGACAACCATAAAATCTAATAAAATCAACTAGGCAGCCTTGCCAATAACCTTCACCTTGAATAGTACCTTGATAGGTTTCTTGAATTGTAAAATTTTCCATGATTTTTTATATTTCTAATAATAAATAATACTTATTGTTGTTTTTTTGTATATATGGCACTAGAAGTACAAGTTTCTCTAATTTCGACTGAGTAAAGCCCAGGAAGTCCTTGTTCCTCCAGACGTTCAAAAATCCATTTAGCTATGGCTTCACTGGTAGGATTTAAAAGTCCTGTTGTTTCATTTAAATAGTGATGATCTAAATAATTCTCTAGCAGAGGTTTTAAGTAGGTTTTAATATCACCATAATCTATAATCATTCCTTGTTTTGTTCCTGTTTCATGTAATTTATTTCCTTTAATATAAACTCGACCAATCCAACTATGTCCATGTAAACGCTGGCATTTACCATCATGGTGAGGCAATTTATGAGCAGCTTCAAATCTAAATTCTTTAGAAATTAACCATTCATCTATATTTTGAGTAGGCAATTTTTCCAGCATAATATATTTGTTAATGTTCCTAATTTTACTAGAATTTTGATGAGTGAATATTTAATCATTACATATTTGTTTCATAACTACAAAAGCTAATAATAAAAAATTATATCCAGATATTTTATTTGTTAATATTTGATGAAATTTTATTTTTCCCTTTTTTGATAAGGCTTACCATCGGCAGCAGGGGGAATAGCTTTACCACCAAAACCGGCTAGGATTATGACAGTAATTATATAGGGAAGTGCTTGATAAAATTGGGAAGGAATATTGGCTAACCAGGATTGGGAATTGGCAGCCGATGTTAAACTAGCAGTATAAATTTGAATAGCAATACCGACACCAAATATTAGGGAGGCACCGAAAGCACCGAAGGGAGTCCAGCGACCAAAAATCATCGCAGCTAAGGCTATAAAACCCCTGCCTGCACTCATGCGTAAATTAAAATTTCCTACTTGTTCTAAAGTAAGCCAAACACCGGCTAAACTGGCTATCATTCCGCCCATAATTGTATTTATATATCTAATTTTATATACATTTATACCGACAGTATCGGCGGCGCGAGGATGTTCGCCTACTGCTCTGGTACGCAAACCCCAAGGAGTGTAAAATAATAGATAATGAATCAAACAAGTTAAAATTAACATAATATATACGATCGGCTGGTGATTAAATAGTAATTCACCAATAATTGGTATTTTACTAAAACCAGGAATTGGTAATATTGGAAAAGTACCAGGCGAAGGGGGAGTATTGGCTGTATTACTCATCCATCGTTGATAAGCCCAGCCTGTAATTCCCCAGGCAAAGATATTAATAATAGTACCACTAATAATCTGGTCGGTTCTAAATTTAATAGATATGATGCCATGCAGCCATCCTAGTAATGCACCTGTGGCTATTCCAAAAATTAAACCAATAATTAAACTGATAGTAGGATTAAAAATTAAATGAATATACATAGCTACTAATTGGGATACCATTGCCGCAGTTAGCATCATTCCTTCTATGCCGATATTAACAATGCCGGCTCTTTCTGACATGATTCCCCCTAATGCTCCCAGGGCGATCGGGGTGGCAGTAATTAATGCTAATTTTAAAAGTCCGATAATTTGTCCGATAATTTCTTCCATGTAAAATTTATCCCCAGCCGCGAGTAAAAGTTGTATTTTCTAAAGCTGTTTGACTAAGTTTTAATCTATATAACCGACGTATAATAGCGGGAACGGCAATAAATAGCAATACTACCGCTTGAAATATAAAAATTATTTCTTTAGAAACTACGCCGCCCGATCGCAACTGCATTAAATCACTACCATTTCGTAATGCTCCGAATAGAATAGCTGAAAAAATTACTCCTAATGGTTGATTTTGTCCAAGTAAGGCTACAGGTATGGCATCAAAGCCATAATCACTAGAATATAGTGCAGGCATATTATAATCTACTCCTAATACTTGCACCGCGCCACCAATTCCAGCAATAGCTCCAGAAATTGCCATACTAAGTAATATCATTTTTCCGGTTTTAATTCCTGCATATTTCGCTGCATTGGGGTTATTTCCGGCGGTGCGTAATTCAAAACCTATGGTAGTTTTCCATAATAGCCACTGGATAAATAGGGCTGTTATTATGGCAAGAATAAAGCCAATATGGAGGCGATCGAAAAATCTCGGTAATATGGCACTATCCATAATATTTGGTGTGCGAATAATTGATGGTGAGGTATCCTTCATGGGGAAGTTTACTAGCCAGTCTTGCAGAAAAAATGCTAGATAGTTAAACATAATAGTATTAATAACTTCGTGGGAACCGAATTTAGCTTTGAGAAAACCAGGAATTCCTCCCCACAAACTACCAGCGATCGCGCCGGCTAATAAGGCGGCTATAATATGTATTCCTGGCGGTAAAGGTATTGCATAACCTACAAATACTCCCCCAGTAGCCCCCATTAAAAATTGCCCTGGTGCCCCGATATTAAATATCCCACTGCGGAAGCCGATCGCTAATGCTAAACCGGTAAAAATTAGAGGTGTTGTTGCTACTAAAGTATTGGTAAAAGCAGATCTTTTTAAAAATGCACCATCTAAAAGTCCCCTATAGGTGGCTATTATTTTTTCCCCATTCCAGCTAGTTGCTAAACCAATTATAGGTAGGCTAATTATTAACGCTGTGAAAATGGCTAATCCTGGAATTATTAATTGTCGTCCAATTTGGCGTAATAGCATTTTTATAGCTTAAATTTTTACTTGTATAAATATTATCACAATTTTAGCTAAATTTATTAAATAACTTGAAGTTTTGGGATAAACATATTTTTAAAATATTGGTTTTT
>CAWUOF010000048.1:0-13804 GCA_963923765.1 uncultured bacterium
TATTTAATTCTATTTTTTAATATTTCTGACTGATTTAATGATTTATTATCATATAAATGCAAACAAATTAAAGAGTCATAAAAATAAAAAACTGGTACATTAAAAAGACCGATCGCCCCATCTAAATATTCTTGAGCTTTTTCTCTATTTTTTTCCGCTTCTATTATATTGTTTAGTAAATAGCAGAAAATCATTTTATGTAAATAAAAGAAATGTAATCCTAAGCGATCTTTTGCTTCTTCATACCTAGTTAATATTTCTGTTTCTAAATTTACTTGATTTTCTAAAGATTTATTTACAGAATTTTCCCCTAATAAATTTAATACGGCTTGATAATGAAGAGTATTCCAGCTTAAAGCATTTTCCTGTTTTATTTCACCTAAAAATAAATTATAATGAGCTATTTCTTCAGATAATCTTGTTAATTCTCTACCACTAAAATAACTATATTGGCAATAATTCATAGCTGCATAACCACCAAAAAGAAAATCTCCGGTTTCAAAGCTGCTATGATAGGCTGATTGCAGCATTATCAGTATTTCTTTTAAAGGTAATTTAACGTAAGCAATTAAAGCAGCAAATATATTTAAAGCTTGAGTTTTAGAGGCTTTTACATCTAATTTTTCTAGTAATTTGATGCCTAATTCGCCAAAATTATAGGCACCGATAATATCTGTTGTTATACCATTCAATACCAAGCCATAATTAATATAAGCAACAGGGGCAAAGATTGAATTACCATATTCCAGGGATAAATTAACTTGTTGACAAGCTATTAAAGGATATAAAGGGGGAACCGCTATATAGGAACTAGCTTGTAAGGCTGGTAGTATTTTCATAGCGGCAATTTTTTCTAAGTCAGTCATTAAGGGCTGATTTAATAAGTCTTCTATTGAGAATGTTTGTAAATTTAATTGGGTAAATAATAAAGTTTGTTTTACCTCTGACTCAGTTGGTGATACTGGTAAATAAATTCCTAATTTTTCTAAAATTTGACAGCCAAGTTCGATCGCTTCTAAATGTTTTCCTTGGACTGTATAAGCTTGAATTTGAATTTGATAAGTACTAATTTTATCTAATAATGTAGTGGCATTTTCCCCAATTTCTGCTACTAATTCTGCTGTTTTGGCAAAATCTCCTTTTAAATAGGCTGTTTCTATGGCTAAATCATAAAAAGATAAAGTTAATTTATATTCTTTTCTCCAAGAATTATCACCTAATAAATCTAATCCTGTTAACAGATAATTCATCGCTGCATCATAAGCTGTAGCTATTTTGGCTTTATTTGCTGCTATTAAGTTTAATTCAGCTAAATAATGGCGTTTTTTAGAATCATTTATTAAGTTTTGCCCTAGATTTAAGTGATTAACAATTTCAAATATTTTGTCCGGAATTTCCGGAGTGTTATTTAATAATAATTCACCTATGATTAAATGAGTAGAATTTCTGGCTATTTCGGGAATTAATGAATAGGCAGCCTGTTGAATGCGATCGTGGAGAAATTTATAATTAATTACATAATTTTCTTTAGTGGGCTGCTCATTTCCTATATAAAATTTATAAATATCGTTTTGAGGTACAATAAAACCTTCTTGTAATGCTTGCCATAAAGCGCCTGCTGTTTCCTGTGCAGATTTTTGATATACTATAGATAAGGTATGTAAATCAAATTTATTACCAATACAGGCTGCTAATTTTAATATATCCTGTGTTGCAGTAGGAAGTTTTTGTAACTGTTTCGCCATAAACTCTACTACATCATCTTGTATAACTAATTCTTTTAGTTGCGTTATATCACATTTCCAGCTTCTTAATTCTGTATCAAAATTAATTAATTTGTTTTGATGTAATGATTTAAGAAATTGAGTAGCAAAAAAAGGATTGCCTCGGGTTTTTTGCTTTACTATATTTGTTAATGGCTGGGCTAATTTTAGTTCACAATTTAGTGTATCTGCTACTAATTGATTTAAATTTTTCCAATTTAAAGGCTCTAATTTTATTGTATGTACTATTATTCCGCTTTTTTTCACTTCATCTAAAGTAAAAATTAAGGAATGACCTGGAAATACTTCATTATTTCGATAAGCAACGATAAGTAATAAATAACCAGCTTGGGATTGAGTTATTAATAATTTTATTAAGTTTAAAGAGTCTGGATCTATCCATTGTAAATCATCTAAAAATATTACGAGGGGATGTGCTGGGGCGGTAAATATTTCTATAAATTGTTTAAATAATAAGTTAAATCTATTTTTAGCGGCTATTCCTGATATTTGGACAGGGGGTTTTTGCGGTCCGATTATTTTTTCTAATTCTGGGATAACTTCGATAATAATTTGTCCATTTTCTCCTAGTTTTTCTAGTATTTTGGTTTGCCAAATTTGTAATTTTTCATCTGATTCTGATAGTATTTTCTCCATTAAATCTCGAAATGCTTGCACAAAGGCACTAAAGGGAATATTTCTATTAAATTGATCGAATTTACCTTTAATAAAATAACCCTGTTGTTGTACAATGGGTTTGTGTATTTCATTTATTACGGCTGTTTTACCTATTCCTGAAAATCCGGTTACTAGCATTAATTCTGATTTACCATTGGCTACGTTGGCAAAGGTGGCTAAAAGTTTATTTACTTCTACTTCACGCCCATAAAGTTTTTCCGGAATCAGAAAGCGATCGGATATATCTTTTGTGCCTATAATAAAATCTGTGATGTTACCTGTTGATTCTAATTCTTTTAAACATTTTTCTAAATCATATTTTAATCCTAATGTGCTTTGATATCTTTCTTCGGCATTTTTTGCCATCATTTTATTAACTATTGATGATACAACCAGGGGAATTTGTGAATTTATATTATGAATATTTGGAGGAGATTTAGCAATATGACAATGTAACAATTCCATTGGATCATCAGATGTAAATGGTAATTGTCCTGTTAATAATTCAAATAATGTTACACCGAAACTATAGAAATCAGCCCGATAATCAATACCTCTATTCATTCTGCCAGTTTGTTCCGGTGCTATATAGGCTAATGTTCCTTCTAAGCTGTTGGGATTTTTAATTTCTTGAGTTTCTTTTGGTAATAAAGAAGCGATGCTAAAATCTATTATTTTTATTTGTTTAGTATGGGGATTAATTAAAATGTTAGCGGGTTTAATATCTTTATGAATTATTCGGTTTTGATGTATTGTTTGCAGAATTTCTGTTATTTGTATAGCTATGTTTAATATTTCTAGTAAAGATAAATATGTGGTGTGGCTATATTCCCTTAGAGAAATACCGCCAAAATCTTCCATGATTAAAGCATAACCGTTATGATATTTTTCTAAGCTATAAGATTGGATAACACCTGGTGTATTTAAATTTTTTATAATAGTATATTGATTGCGAAATTGCAGTAATTCTTTGAAGGTGGGGTATTCCTGACGCATTATTTTTATAATTACTGAATCAGGTTTTTTGTCTGTTGTTTCCGTTACTGCTCGGTAAACAAGCGTACAGGTATTTTCATAAATTTTTTCAATTAAAATATATTCAAAAATTTTTGTGTCCATGTTTTTAGTTAAGTTGTTGATATATATATTATATTTGAGTACATATCATAATAGATAACAAAAAAATGTTTTAACTAGGCAAAGTTTTGTGATTTTTGTACCTAGTGAGGGACACCCTGAGAGCAACAACGGTTTTTTTATAGGTCATATATGGGTGTATAACAATACACCCATGAATAAACAATATTAAACAATATTAATTATGGACGTACAAAACCAAGATGAGGTTTTGCTTGCCAAGTTTTTAAACTCACCCAAGCTAAACCTTCTGTTGTTCCTACCCATAATTTATTGCCGGTATCAGGAGATATAGATAAAATTCTACTAGAAGGTAAATTACCTATTTCACCTAATATTTTGCCAGTTGTGGTATCTAAACGTAATAAACCGTTTTCTGTGCCTACCCAAAGGCTATTTTCTTTGTCAAAATTTAGGGATTTAATATTTTTACCAGCTACATCATTGATGGATTGTATGATAGTAGCACTTTTTGGATCGAATTCTAATAAGCCTCTAGGGGTGCCTATCCATAATGTTCCTGTTGGGCTGAGGGCTAAAACTTGTACTGTTATTCCAGGTAAATTAGCAATACGATTTATGGTTTCGGCGTTGCTATTATTGATTTGTGTTAATCCATCTAAAGTTCCTGCCCAGATATTACCTGCTGAATCTAAACTTAGGGTATTGGCACTAACTCCTGGTAATTTGGTTATTGTTTTCATTAATAAGCCTTGATCTGGGCTAATTAAAGCTATGCCTCGATCGCTTCCTACCCAAAGATATCCTTGGCGATCGATTAATAATGATAAAATTCGATTAGATGGTAATGTTATATTGTGTGCTGTGACTTTATTAGTACGAGGATCTACTCTAATTAAGCCTGCGGCTGTTCCTACCCAGATTCTTCCTACTTTATCTTGTGCTAAGGCGGAAATATGTACATTTGGTAAAGCTATTCTTGCTAAAATTTTACCGGTATTGGGATTAATATTAGCTAAACCTTGCCAGGAACCTACCCACAGATTACCTTTTATATCCCGTTGTAAGGCGTTTACACGATAATCTATATTATCAATTATTTCGGAGGGTAAGGTATTTTTTCCTGGTGGTGGCGCGTTATTAGGATATCTAGGAATTTGTGGTCTATAGGGGTTTTCTTGGGCAATTAGGGGAGATAATCCGAATAGGCTTAAGCAGATAGTAAAGATAGTAATTTTTTGGTTTGGTAATGTTAATTTCATGTGGTTTTTCAACGCAAAGGTTCGCTAAGGTTAACGCAAAGGTTCGCTAAGTTTTTTTGGGGGTTTTATCTTAATCCTAAAAAGCGTAGTAAAGGTATGATTATGTAAGAGCTAATGCCTAAGCTAAAACCGATGGTACCACCGATAAAGCTAAAGAAGGCGATCGCGCTTCCTAATTGAGGTATATCTAGTTTAGTGGTTGTAAATAAAAACCATCCATGATTCCAGAATGCTAAACCTGCTAAAAATGTTCCTGTGGTAATGGTGGCAAAAAAGGCATGAATTAAGTTATGGTTGGGTAAGCCTAAGCCCAGGGTTAAAGAACCTATACCAAGGGCGGTAAATATTAAATGGTGTGGTGGTATTTCAGGGCTATTTATTTGTAAACTTAACCAGCTAAATAAGTAACCTAACATTCCCATAATTCCTGCTGTTAAAAATTCTCGATGTTGTCGAAAACTGCCGGATAAGGTTAAACCCCAAGCTGTGCCTAAGCCAGCGAGGGTAAATATTATAAATATGGGTTGTATTTCTATGTTAATATCAGTTATTGTGTAAATTGTGTTTTGGATTAATTCTAATATTTGTTGTTTGGTTTTTGGTGAGGTATAAATTAGCCAAAATCCTAGACTACTGCCTAATGCTCCTCCTAAACTGCCTAAAAATATTCCCCAAACTGTATTGATTGAGGCTGTTATAGTCCAGTGTATAAATTTATATATACTATATAAAATTGTAGAAAATATATTGGCGATCGCTATTATTAATGACCAAATAGGATTAAAAATAAATCTGATGATATTTTGGTAGATTTGCGATAAAATATTAGGTTTTCTTGCCCGAATAAAAACCCGTGAAATTTTTCGCAGGCGAGATTGAATTTCTGTGGCTGTTGCTGGACGCCGTGATATATTGGGGTTTACCATGTCATCGAGTAAATCAGCGAAAACGGGTGTTACTCGAATTTTGGACCGCCAGTTTAATTCTCCGGTCATGGGATTTTCTAATTCGGCGGGATAGCGACCAGTTAAGAGATGGATAAAGGTACGACCCAAAGCATAAAAATCTGTGGCGGGAACGATCGCGCCGCCATTAATTTGTTCTGGGGGACTATAGCCGGGAGAAAATAATCTGGTGGATGTGTTGGAATGTTGGCTGGCCAGATTTCCCGATGGGTTAACTGGGGGAGTAGAAATTTGTTTTGCCCCACCAAAGTCGATCGCTACCAATTGACCCCATTTTTCTGTGCCGGGATATAGGCCAAAATTGGGCTGGCATCTCACCATAAAATTTGCTGGTTTTAAGTCCCTATGAATAATGTTGTTGTTGTGTAATTCTCTTAAAATTTCTACTGCTTGTCTGAGCCAATCTAGCAGGCATTCTTCCGGGCAACCTTCGGGATGTTGATCGAGATAATCTTGTAAGGTTTGGCCATCTATTTTTTCCATGACCAAACAAGGTAATTGACGCTGGGTTAGCTGGTTTATAGTGATTTCAAAATAACTATCTATATCTACTTTGGGTATTCCCCAATGGCGAATATTAGATAAAACTTCGGCTTCCTGGCGGAAAAGTTCGAGGGACTTGGGGGTATTGGCCACTAAGACTTTGAGGACGCGATCGCACCTAGTGTACATATCCCAGACAATATAGGTAATAGCAAAACCTCCGACACCGAGTTTTTGCATAGGTATGTAGCGATTTTGTAACCGCAGGGGTGCGCCGCAACTCTGGCAATAGTTGTTACTCCAGTTTTGCGGATAGGGTTCGGGACAATTGGGATTAATGCAGTGAGAGCCTTCAGGGGATGATTGAGTGATTGGCATCATATATATATAGTGAAATGCCAGCCTTGATTTTAACGCACCCTGAGCTTTAACTTTTTAGTCCCTGACCAGAAAAAAAAATCACAATCTTTCATTTCAGCAGCACATTTGAGGATTTTCTGCAATAGATGTAACAAAAAATTAACGGATATTTTCAGAAATAAAGAATAGTTATATTTAATTAAAGTAGATTTGAAGATTAACTTATTGATTTCCTGGTACTATATTTGAAACCGACTTCACCAGTGGCAAAATTAACCAATTCTTCAGGAAAGAAGGTATGTCATATTCTCAAACTAAGACCCAGAGCAAATCTGGGTATCAAGCCGGAGTAAAAGATTACCGGTTAACCTATTACACCCCCGACTACACACCGAAAGATACAGATATTTTGGCGGCTTTCCGTGTTACTCCTCAGCCTGGAGTACCCCCGGAAGAAGCTGGTGCAGCCGTAGCAGCCGAGTCTTCTACTGGTACTTGGACAACAGTATGGACAGACTTATTAACCGACTTAGATCGTTATAAAGGTCGTTGCTACGATATCGAACCAGTTGCCGGCGAAGATAATCAATATATTTGCTACATTGCCTATCCTCTGGATCTGTTTGAAGAAGGTTCTGTGACCAATATGTTGACCTCGATCGTAGGTAACGTATTTGGTTTCAAAGCCCTACGTGCGCTCCGTTTAGAAGATTTACGGATCCCCGTAGCTTATTTAAAAACATTCCAAGGCCCACCGCACGGTATCCAAGTAGAACGCGACAAACTCAACAAGTATGGTCGTCCTCTACTGGGCTGTACAATTAAGCCTAAATTGGGTTTATCTGCTAAAAACTACGGTCGTGCCGTGTATGAATGTCTACGCGGCGGTTTGGACTTTACCAAAGACGACGAAAATATTAACTCTCAACCTTTCCAACGGTGGCGCGATCGCTTCCTGTTTGTAGCAGAAGCTATCAAAAAAGCTCAAGCTGAAACTGGCGAAATTAAAGGTCACTACCTGAACGTTACCGCCCCCACCCTGGAAGAAATGATGAAACGGGCAGAGTTTGCCAAAGAACTCGAAATGCCTATCATCATGCACGACTACCTGACCGCAGGTTTCACCGCCAACACAACTTTGGCGAAATGGTGCCGTGATAATGGTCTGTTGCTGCACATCCACCGCGCTATGCACGCCGTTATCGATCGTCAAAAAAATCACGGTATTCACTTCCGCGTATTGGCCAAAACTCTCCGGATGTCTGGAGGCGACCATATCCACACTGGTACTGTTGTGGGTAAATTGGAAGGCGAACGCGGCATCACTATGGGCTTCGTAGACCTACTCCGCGAAAACTATGTCGAGCAAGACAAGTCTCGTGGTATTTACTTTACGCAAGACTGGGCTTCTATGCCTGGTGTAATGGCTGTTGCTTCTGGTGGTATTCACGTATGGCATATGCCAGCCCTCGTGGAAATCTTCGGCGATGACTCCGTGCTGCAATTTGGTGGCGGTACTTTAGGACACCCCTGGGGTAATGCTCCTGGTGCAACTGCTAACCGTGTTGCTCTCGAAGCTTGTGTCCAAGCCCGTAACGAAGGCCGCAACCTGGCCCGCGAAGGTAACGATGTTATCCGCGAAGCCTGTAAGTGGTCTCCTGAATTGGCTGCTGCTTGTGAACTCTGGAAAGAAATCAAGTTCGAGTTCGAGGCAATGGATACCGTTTGATGATTTAGACATGATGAAGGCGGAAGGATGATAAATTTGCACCTTTCTCCTTCTATGTCGGTATTCAGGTAAAAAAATGAAAGCTTGATGGAAAGATAGGCCAACAAAATATCTTTGAGGATCTATCTTTAGCGAAATGGGTTGGTTAGTAAATCTATGGTATAGCCAATAGCTGTTTTTATTGGTTAAAAAGGGTATGGTGTTGTACCTAAGTCAATGCTGAAAAAATTGGCCTTGACCCATAATTTTTGCAAAAACAACCATTTATATCAAAAATTCACAACATGGATATAAAACAAATCGCTAAGGATACAGCAGATGTGCTGGCTAGTTATCTTACCTATCAAGCGGTGAAAACTGTTATTGCTCAGTTAACCGAAACTAATCCTCCTTTGGCTTACTGGCTAAATAGCTTTTCTACAAAGAATAAAATTCAAGATGGAGAAGCTTATTTAGAAGAGTTATTGGCAGAGCATCCGGACTTGGCTTTTCGATTAATGACGGTGCGGGAACATTTGGCAATAGAAGTTACTGATCTTTTGCCGGAAATGGTTCGCACTAATATTATTGAAACAAATATGGGTCGCCGACGCCAGCATCTCGAACGTATGACGCAGTTTAATTTACCTGAATCTACTAATCATCCTGAACAGGAAAAAAGCTCGCAGTCTAATTTTGATAATTTATCGGGTTAGCTGCAAACAGAAGTTATTTACACCTAAAAGTCACCCATAAAGACATGAAAACTCTACCCAAAGAGCGTCGTTACGAAACCCTTTCCTATTTGCCGCCTCTGACTGATAGCCAAATTACTAAGCAGATCCAGTACATCATTGATAAGGGCTATTTCCCAGCAGTTGAATTTAACGAAAGTTCTAATCCAACTGAGTGCTACTGGACAATGTGGAAGTTGCCTTTGTTCAATGCTCGTACTACTCAAGAAGTGTTAAGCGAAGTGCAAGCTTGCCGCTCTGAATATAACAATTGCTTTGTTCGTGTTGTTGGTTTTGATAATGTGAAGCAGTGCCAAATTCTAAGCTTCATTGTTCACAAACCTCGCAATTTCTAAGCTGATTCAGCTTGTTTAGATTTTTAAATTAAGTAGGGGTAATTTTGATGAATTACCCCTATTTTGTTTGGGAAGGCGGAGGTTTTTGTTAGTATTTTTAAGGCTAGTAATTTTTTATGATTAGAATAGAAATTTTAACGGTTTATTAGTGAAAAATTAATTAGTTGAGATTTTTGTGTATAAATCTAGTAAACTATTACCAATTTATTTAAGATAAATTTACTTAAATATTTGCCGTTGAGTATAACTACAATAATATGACGGTCTCAAGAACTATTTGTCTGGGTTTTTTGGCTGTAATTACAATTGGTACTCTATTGCTGATGTTGCCGTTTTCGACAACGGCAGGGAGCGATCGCAGTTGGATAACGGCTTTGTTTACTTCTACTTCGGCGGTATGTGTTACTGGTTTATCTGTGGTAGATGTAGGTAAGTATTACTCTTTTTGGGGACAATTTTTTATTGTGGTTTTGGTGCAGGTAGGCGGTCTAGGTTATATGACAGCAACTACTTTTTTGTTGTTGCTTTTAGGCCGTAAATTTGGCTTGCGCGATCGCCTTGCTATTCAACAATCCTTAGATCAACAAGGATTATCTGGTGTATTACAATTGGTGAAATCGATTATTGCGGCTACTTTAATATTTGAATTAACCGGCGTTTTTTTGCTAATTATAGCTTTTATCCCTGAATATGGTTTTACTTTAAATACTATTTGGCTGGCAATATTTCATAGTGTTAATGCTTTTAATAATGCCGGTTTTAGTGTTTTTACTGATAACCTAATGCAATATGTTCACTCTCCTTTAATGAATTTAATCATTACTTTGTTGATTATTTTTGGAGGTATTGGTTATCAAGTAATCATGGAAATGTTTTTATGGGGACGCACGCGGTTATCTCAAAAAACTACCTGTACAATTTTTTCGTTAAATTTTAAAGTAGTTATTAGTACTACGCTGGTTTTACTGGGTGTTAGCACTTTAGCTTTTTTCCTGATGGAATATAATAATCCTGATACTTTAGGGCCGTTAAATCTAGGTGATAAATTAATGGCTGCTTGGTTTCAAGCTGTGACTCCCCGCACGGCAGGATTTAATACTATTGATATTGGTAAAATGACAGAAAGTGCTTTATTTTTAACTATTGCTTTAATGTTTATTGGCGCTAGTCCAGGTAGTACGGGGGGCGGAATTAAAACTACTACTATGGGGGTATTATTTGCCTGTACTAAGGCAGTGTTACAAGGTAAAGAAGTTGTACAATTTTATGAGCGTCAAATTCCTTTAGCCCTGATTTTAAAGGCTGTTGCGGTGGCATTTGGTTCTCTAACTGTAGTATTTATTTCAGCTACTTTAATAGAAATAATTGATCCGCAATTAGAATTTTTGCAGGTTTTGTTTGAAGCTATGTCAGCCTTTGGTACTGTTGGCCTTTCCACTGGTATTACTGCTAAAATTTCGGCTTTAGGCAAGTTGGTTTTAATTGCAACTATGTATATAGGTCGGGTGGGAGTATTATTGTTAATGGCAGCTATCCTGGGAGATCCTCACCGTCTTTCATTTTCTTATCCAGAAGAAAATTTATTGGTGGGATAAGAGAAAATGGAAGGATTTGGAATTTGTGATTTTGATATTTATAGTAGGGGATGGTGAAAAGTTAGGAAATTAGATTAAAAATCTGGCAAAGGATTACATTTTATCAGGTTAGATTTTATCAGGTTTACAACCATGAGGGATGGAATATGAATTTATCTTATTTAAGTTTCTTTCGTAGCTTACGTACTGATAAATCTCAGCAAATAGCAGTAATTGGTTTAGGTAGATTTGGGCGGGCAGCTTGTTTAACTCTACAACAATTAGGTTATGAGGTGTTGGCTATTGATTCTGAACAAAAAAGGGTGGATTTACTTTTAGCCGATCGCATTTCCTCCCATGCTATGCAATTAGATACTACAGAACCTACTGCCCTTAAACAATCAGGAATTTTAGATTTTGATACGGTAATAGTGGCGATCGGTAATTATTTAGAAGCCAGTGTAATTACTACTTTAAATTTAAAAGATGCTGGTATTAAGCACGTAGTTGCTAAGGCTTCTTCAGAAATTCATGTTAAATTACTGCAAAAAGTTGGGGCAGATCATGTGGTTTTTCCGGAACATGATGCTGGCTGTGAGTTGGCAAGAAGTCTGACTAAACCTAGTATTTTAGAAAGATTTGAATTGGATACAGATCATAGTATTGTGGAAGTGATAGTTCCTGATGATTTTCATGGCAAAACTATCATGGAATTACAACTTCGTACCCGCTATGGTTTAAATATGTTAGCTGTCAGTAGGGATGGTAAGTTTGAGATTAATCCTGAACCTAATTTAAGGCTACAAAAAGGTACGGCTATGGTAGTTATCGGGTCTAATGTTAATATTAATCGGTTGCCAATCTGATAATTATTATGGCAGTTTTTTGGGTAAATGTTTGTTAATTATCATCAAAAATTAATTACATTTCAGGGTGAGTCAGATTTTTAAATTCTGATTATATAGATTTAATATGTCGTCTGACGCACCCTATAATTTGAGGGTAATAAAAT
Source organism: uncultured bacterium (assembly GCA_963923765.1). Classification (GTDB taxonomy): domain Bacteria; phylum Cyanobacteriota; class Cyanobacteriia; order Cyanobacteriales; family CAWUOF01; genus CAWUOF01. The sequence continues at coordinate 11,994 of CAWUOF010000048.1, forward strand.
AATTATCAAATAGTTATTTTTTACTTGTTCCTGGCTTTTTTTGTTGGGGTGTTTGTGTTGGGGGTTTTGGTGTTTGGAGTTTTTGAATTTCTGGCTGAGTAGAAGTATCCGATCGCAATGCGTTACCTAAATTAGTGTAGGCTTCGGATAAATTGGGGTCGAGACGAATTGCTTCTCGCCAAGCGTTAATAGCTTCGGGTTTTCGTCCATCTTTTAGTAAAGCTATTCCTAAAGAATTGTAAGCTATGGGGAAATTGGGCTGAAAGTTAATAGCTTGTTGATATTGATTGATGGCATTAGCTATTTGCCCTTGTTTTAAGGATTTTTCTGCTAGTTTGTAGGTGGCTTCTGCTAATTTTACACCTATACTTTCCCGAAGATTGGGATTAGCTTTAATGGCGATTTCGTATTTGGCGATCGCTTCTGAAATTTTACCAGCTTGATAGAGGCGATCGCCTATGTTTTTGTTAGTTTCTGCTATGCGAGAATTGAGTTTAGGCGCTAAAAAAGGCTGAAGGCGCAGGGCTTCTTGATATTGGAGACTGGCGGCTTCTGCATTACCTTGATTCCATAAAATATCACCTAAACTTATATAGGATTGTACAAAGTTAGGATTACGTTTTATGGCATCTTGATAGGCAGCGATCGCCTGTTGTGTATTACCACCTTCTTTCATTAAATTTCCTAAATTAAATTGTGCTTCTGCTAAATTAGGATCTATACGAGTTGCTTGGGAATAAGCCGCGATCGCTTCATCTTTTTTACCCTGTTGTTGTAAAGCTTTACCTAAATTTGTGTAAGCTGTAGCTAATTTAGGATTAATTCTCACTGCTTGTTGATAGGCACTAATAGCTTCTGTTAAATTACCTTGTTCATACAGTACCAATCCTAAATTATTATAACCTTCTGCTAATTCTGGTTGCAATCTAATTGCTTCTTTTAATGCCATCATTGCTGCGGGTAATTTTTTTTGTTCATAAAGGGCTATTCCCAAGTTATAATGAACTGCTGCTAAATCCGGATTTAATTTTAAGGCTTGCTGATAAGCTGCTATGGCTTCAGTTAATTTACCCTGTTTTCGTAACACTATGCCTAAATTATTGTAGGCTTGTACATAATTACTATTTAATTTCACTGCTTTTTGATAAGCTGTTGCTGCTTCTTCTAATTTATTTTGCTGTTGTAGTGCTATACCTAAACTTTGGTAAGCTATGGCATAATTTGGCGATAAATTAATGGCTTGTTGAAAAGCTGCTTCAGCCTCTTTAAACTTTTTTTGTTGTAGTAAAGCCATGCCTTGTCTATAAAAATTTTCCGCAGTAAAACCCTGGGCGAATATTTCCGGTAAATAAGATGGTTTTTTCGCTGCTGGTGAAGCGTTATTTATTGTGAATGCTGATGCATTTGTTACTGTTGTTAAACTTAAACTAATTAATGCTGCCGAGAAAAGGTTATTTGTTTTATGGTTCTGAAACATGGTACAAATCCTCCTAATTGTTAGGATATGCTGATATTTTAGTTTTGTACCGATATTATAAACATATTTAAAAATTAGGGAAGGGGAAAAAGAAAGAACAAATGGCATTAAACAGGTAATAAAGTTAAAAAATTAACTAGGTATGTGGGATAATTTATTAGAATGTTGATTTTTGTATATGTTTTATGCTAAAAATTATATTATATATTATATTGAAATAGGGGCAGCTTTCTACTAACCCCTTGATGGAAATATTCTCAAATTTCAATCAATAGTGCAAGGTTATTAACTTATGCTGGGCAGATTTTTCAAAAAGCCAGAATCAGAAGAAAGC
>CAWUOF010000049.1:0-13572 GCA_963923765.1 uncultured bacterium
GTAGGGGCGGGTTATGCGATTAATTTTGAGAAGAGACGATAGGATAAATAAACCCGCCCCTGTCTTATCTTATTTCAGATTTGATATAAATTTAGATTTAAGGTTTAACAATTACTTTTGTTCCCAGCCCTACCTGTTCATAAAGAGCAATAACATCTTCATTTCGCATCCGCACACAGCCATGAGAAACAGCTTGACCGATTAATTCTGGTTCATTAGTACCATGAAAACCGATTTGAATTTTGCCATTAGTCCAAAAACCAATCCATCTTGCCCCCAAGGGATTATCCGGGCCGGGTTCAATAATATTTCCAGTTTTAAAACTTTTAAAAATAGGATCTTTTTCCATTAAAAACACTTCAAAAGTACCTGTAGGAGTTTCCCAGTCAGCTTTACCAATAGCAACAGGATAACTAGCCTTAATATTATCTCCTTGGTAAACATAAACACGCCGATCGCCTAATTTTAAAACCAAACGAGTTTCAGAAGTTACATTAGCCGAAGATAAAGCTTCATCAGGAATAAATGTAACCGCCTCTCCCAAGGGTGGTAATTTCGGTTCCCGGATAGAAACATCAACTTGAGAAAAATTGGCGATCGCCTTTTCATTTTTAGCAACTATATCTGAAGCCTGAACTTTTACCCCAGAAAACATTAAACTTGCCGTAGTCAAACACAGCAAAATTAAATTTCTAGCCTTCATTACTCCTCCCAGCAGTTTTTAGTAAAACTTAACAGTCATATTTACTTACCAGAATTAATATCTCAAATTCTGTTTTCACCGAAAATCTATAACATTATTATAGATAAATTTTTTAGCACACTTGTTCCAAATCATCCGGGTACAAAAAACCAAGACATGAAGAGTAAGAAGCACAGACCATGAAAACTATAAATATTTTTTATAGGCGATCGGGAACTAAACATAAAAAAAATATCTTTAACCTACATTTGGCCGCACTTTATCCCAACATGGTCTTTACTATATTTTGGGGTGAAAATCCTCAAACAGAAACAAATTTTTGCTAAATTTAGTCAAAAATTTTCATAAATAGGGTGACAAGGGAATATTTCCTAAAGTGAAGTATCATACATAGCACAGCCAAAGAAATTGCTAATATATTTTAGGAATTATAACATTGGTTAAAGATGACCTCAATTTCAACTTTACCAATTAAAATTTCAGTTCCTAACTTGGGTTTTACCCAAAATTTACCCAAAAATTATCTCAGTGAGGTTCTAAAACGCAGATATGCAAAAAATCCAAGTATTAACAGGCGCCGCGCTTTCATTATTAATTACCACAGCATCATTATATCCAGCAACGGCGGCCCCAGTTGGGGAACTAGCCCAAAGAAATATAATGAGTCCAGAAAATACCACCGGCAAAATCCGAGGTAAAGTAAAAAGTATTGTGGGCGACCTAATTACAATGGAATTGCCTAATGGCGAGACTAAAACTATCAGCGTACCTCGCCGAGAAAGAGAAAGACTAGCCTTACAGCCAGGAACAGAAATACTTGTAAGTCCAAGTGGTACTGAAATTGAATTAGCACGTCGAAATGTAGCTACCTCCCAAACAACTCGCACTACAACAACTACAATTACTCCTACACCAACTCCGACAACTACAACTATTACCCCTTCCACAACTCGTACAAATACAACTCGCACTACAACAACTACCACTGTTACCCCCACTCGTACCACCGTTACTCCTCTGCCCCAGCCAGTCCGAGTACAAACACCACCTCGGACATTACCTGCGTCCCAGCCAGTCCGAGTACAGCCTGGTCCGGTAATTATTCCCCAAGCTTGGTAAATTGGTTAAATTTTGACTAAATTTTCCCGAAATTTTACCCTAGTTTAATTAAACCTAATAAACTAATTAATGCCGTCCTTTATCACCAAACAAAGGCGGCATTTGTATTAAAATCAATTACAATATAATTATTATGCTCATCCGAACTCAAACTTTTACTGTTAATAAACGCTTTCCCCTCACTATTAGTCGCGGTACTACTGCCCAAACTACTAATGTTTTAGTCATAGTAGAAGCAGATGGCATTGAAGGCTGGGGGGAAGCTTCGCCCTTTTCTATTGGTGGTAAACCTCAAACTACCGAAAATATTATTACATCTTTACAAGAAATTGCACCATTACTCAAATATTACAGCCCCTTAGATCGACAAAAAATCGAGCAAATATTAATAGATACAGAAACTAAAAATAACCTACTCATACCCAGTGCGGCAAAAGCAGCACTTGATACAGCATTACATGACTGGCTAGGCAAAAAATTACAAATGCCACTATGGAAAATTTGGGGATTAGATACTTCCCGTATTGTACCTACTTCTGTCACTATTGGCATTAATTCCCCAGCAGGTGCCAGGGAAAGAGTCCGAAAATGGTTAGAATTTACAGAAGTAAAACTTTTAAAAGTAAAATTAGGCAACCCTGATGGCATAGACGCCGATCGAGAAATGCTATTAGCCGTACAAGATGAAGCGCCTCATATTCCCTTAATGGTAGATGCTAACTGTGCTTGGAATTTAGATTATGCGATAAAAATGTCTCATTGGTTAGCTCAATTAGGTATTAAATATATAGAACAACCTTTACCTGTAGGCGATGAAGAAAAATTAAAGCTATTAAGACTAAAATCTCCCCTCCCTATTTTTGTCGATGAAAGCTGTTTTAATAGTAGTGATATACCACGATTAGCAGAATTAGTAGATGGAATTAATATTAAATTAATGAAAGCCGGCGGTTTAACAGAAGTTTTAAAAATGATCCATACAGCCAGAGCCTGTAATTTACAAGTAATGTTTGGCTGTTATTCTGATAGTTGTTTAGCTAATACCGCCATGTCTCAATTAGCGCCATTAGCTGATTATTTAGATTTAGATAGTCACTTAAATCTAATAGATGACCCCTTTACTGGCGCTACTATGAAAAAAGGCTGTTTGATACCTAATAATTTATCTGGCTTAGGAGTGCAAAAACGTGCGTCTAACACCTGAACATCGAGTAGCTATTCTCCTCCATGAAGGAACTGTAGGAACTTCAGGCAAAACTGGTTTATCTTTAATTCGCTATAGTACCGCTAATATAGTTGTTGTTATCGATCGCCTCTGTGCCGGCGAATCTTTTACCGAATTAACTCGCATTCCTCGACAATTACCTATAGTAGCTTCTGTCCAAGATTCTTTATCTTATTCCCCCGATGTTTTAGTTATTGGAATAGCCCCTTCTGGTGGCGCACTTCCCGCAGAATGGTTAGCAGAAATTAAACAAGCTATTCTGGCAGGAATGTCTATAGTAAATGGTTTACATACCCACTTAGCAGAAAATGAAGAATTACGGGAATTATTAACAGAAAATCAATGGATATGGGATGTCAGAAGAGAACCCGCAAGGTTAGCTATTGGTAGCGCCGCATCTCGATCGCTTTCCTGTCGCCGTGTTTTAACCGTAGGCACAGATATGAGTATCGGTAAAATGTCTACCAGTTTAGAATTAAACCGAGTTTCCCAACAACGAGGCTTAAAATCTAAATTCCTCGCTACTGGTCAAGCTGGCTTAATGATAGCAGGAGATGGTATTCCTTTAGATGCCGTGCGAGTAGACTTCGCCGCCGGCGCAGTAGAACAATTAGTTATGCGTTTTGGCAATAATTATGATATCCTTCATATTGAAGGTCAAGGCTCCCTATTACATCCTGGTTCTACCGCTACTTTACCTTTATTAAGAGGCTCCCAACCTACCCATTTAATATTAGTACATCGTGCCGGACAAAATCACATTCGTAAACATCCCCATGTGTTAATACCACCCTTAGATCAAGTAGTACTATTATATGAAATGGTAGCTAGTGCTGCTGGCGCCCTTCATCCAGCTAAAATAGCCGCGATCGCCCTGAATACTCATCATTTAACCGATGATAACGCCGCCCAAAATGCGATCGAACAAGTTACAGCACAAACCGGTTTACCCTGTACAGATCCCGTGCGTTTTGGTGCCGATATACTCCTAGATGCTATTTTAGCAGTTTAGTTTAGGGAAATGATTTAAATGCAGGCGATATATTTCCCGATCGCCTCTTATTTAAACCTCAAAATAATTAAATAAAACTACCTTGTAGGGTGCGTCAGACCGAATATTTAATGTATATATCAAAGATTAAAAATCTGACGCACCCTACTTAAATTGTAGACTGAGTATTTAATGTATATATCAAAGATTAAAAATCTGACGCACCCTACTACTTATCGAAAAACCCGCCCCATATTATTTCTACATTCTAAATTCTACATTCTAAATTCTAAATTCTACATTCTACATTCTACATTCTAAATTCTACATTCTAAATTCTACATTCTAAAAATTCTAAACCAAAAAACCGAGTCATCGCAGCAGTACACTGCCTAGATAATTAGAGTATAAAAAATAGCAACGTCAGGGCATAAAAACGCGGCACCCGCGCGGATGACTCTAGTTAAAATCTCGTTAAAATCTCCTTAAAACTTTATTATTTTAGCAGTAGACAGAAACATCTTCGCCACATACATCTGCCAAATAACATAAAGCTTTAAAACGCAAGCCAACTACTTGATCATAAAAAGGATTAAGTTTACACATCGGGGGAATATGAAATAAAGTATGTCCGAACAATTTCACATCCCGTTCAAACGGACATTGAGCCGGAACAAGTTTACACACTAAATGGGCAAATTTAGCATCTTTGACTTCTATTGCATCTAACCATTGGCGGATGGGGCGCAGCAAATCATCTAAAAGAGAATGGGGTTTTAAATGGTTTTGGGTTAGCGTGCTGCTGTAAAAAGACATAATTTGTACCTCGTTACGTTTTGCCGCTGACTGTTGCAGTGATGGTTCCATCATTGGCTAATTTTTTGTTTGTATGTGTGACACAAAGATATTTTCTTTGTGATGTTTACCACTATCTTTGGTGATGACAATAAGTAATTTTGAGTGATCTAATTTTTGGATTTAGGTGATTTAGATCACTGGAATTAGCGATCGCCTCACCAGTGCAAGTCATATATATATATTTCAAATTCATTATACCAAAAAACGTATAACTAACTCAATTTTTTCCAATATAAAAATTTTTGAAAATTTATACTATTTATACATTTTAAAAATATAACAATCTGGACATAAACAACAAAAAAGGTGTTTTAGTATAATTTCATTAATTAAAATTTTTAATGTCATTACTAAACCTTTTCATAAACCCGATATAACTATTCCTTATTTTCAAATTAAAAATAAACTAAGTATCAGTTAAATTACATAATTTCCGGATAAAAAAATTTTAAAAACCTCCAAATTAAGTAATCCTACTTAATAATCTATTTTAGATTTAGACTATTATCACCCTAAAATTAATCTGTGAAATGCCTATTTAAGGAATATCATCAGGGGTTTTAACACACCCCAATAAATATAAATTTATTTAGCTGATATATTAATCTAATTTTTATTATCTATTTATCCCAACCTCTAATGATAAATTTACATATAAAACAAATAAAAAAAGCTAATATAAAAAAGTGGTTAAGTGTAGACTAAGATGGAGGACAAACAAAAGGCCAAAAATCAAATTTTGCACCTGTTAAAAATTAAGGGTGCCCAAACTGCTGCCGTTTTAGCGAAACAGTTAAAAATATCGCCAATGGCAGTAAGACAGCATTTACAAACCTTAAAAGCTGAAAAACTGGTAATATACAAAGAAGAAAAAAGAGCTATCGGACGTCCTGTAAAACTATGGCAATTAACCGAACAATCAGCTTATTTATTTCCTGATAGTCATGGAGATTTAATGTTAGAATTGCTGCGGGGAATAGAAAATATATTTGGGGAAGTTGGATTAGAAAAAATTTTAGCAGAACGAACCCAAAGACAAGTACAAAATTATACGAATAAATTAGGAGAAAATCAAACAGTAGTCGATCGCCTTTACGCCTTTGCTAGTCTACGCAGTCAAGAAGGCTATATGGCAGAAGTTATAAAAGCAACAGATGGTAGTTTACTGTTTATAGAAAATCACTGCCCAATTTTAACTGCTGCTAATAATTGTCAGCATTTTTGTCGATGGGAATTAGAGTTATTAAGAAAAATATTTGATACAACAGTAACTATAGAAAGGGTAGAACATATCATTGCAGGCGATCGCCGATGTGCGTATAAAATCCATATAACAAATTTAAATAATTTGAATATTTAATTACTAGAAAAACACTAATGCTACAGCCTAGAAACCAGATTTTTTCAAAAAACCTGGTTGCTTTATTCTAGTTTCTTTCTCCTCCAAACCGAATCAATCTCATTTTAGCTCCTACTTACTTCAATTTCCTATATTATTTAATTCGCAAATTAAAAGGTAATCTAGCATAAACTCCTACCGGATCATTCATTACCCCTAAAGTAGCTAATTCTTCCTGGAATTTTTGGAATTCTAAATTTAAAACATCCGATCGCGGGTGTTTTTCTGTCACCTTAGCACCGATAATTTTTTGAATAATCTTTTCTTCTAAACTACTCGGTTTTGGATATTCTTCTAATTGCCAATCATCTCCTAATTTAGCGATTTTAGCAGCATCTTGGATAGCATCATTAAGACCGCCTATTTCATCTACTAAACCTATTTTTTGTGCAGCAACTCCAGACCAAACTCGACCTTGTGCTATTTCATTAACCTGGGCTTTAGACATTTTTCGAGCATTAGCCACTTTAGCTAAAAAGCGATCGTAAATACGATTAACTACTTTTTGATATATAGCTAATTCCTGGGGAGTTTTCGGACGAGAAATAGTAAAACTATCCGCAAAAGGAGCAGTTTTTACCACATCCCAATTTACACCATTAGTATTAGCAATTTTTTGGATATTTAATAATAAACCAAAAACACCGATCGAGCCAGTAATAGTATTTGGTTCTGCAAAAATTTTATCAGCATCCGCAGATATCCAATAACCTCCAGAAGCCGCCAAATTTCCCATCGAAACTATCACAGGTTTAATTTTACGAGTCAGTGCTACTTCTCTAGCAATTACTTCCGCCGCAGTAGCACTACCCCCAGGGCTATTTACCCGTAAAACAATCGCCTTCACTTTATTATTCAGGCGTAATTCTCGAATTTGTTGAGCAATGCGATCGCCTCCTACCTGCCTTAAAGCACCTTCTCCATCCACTATTTCTCCTTCTGCATAAACTACAGCCACTTGCTGGTTAGAAGATATCACTTTACCTGATTTTCGCCGCTTACCATCTCCAATTTTTGCATAATTACTTATACTAATTTTCCGAAAAGACTTATCATCATCACCTTTACCCGTAAGTTCTTTTAATTCATTCTCTACTTCATCAAAATAAGCTACTTTATCAACTAGCTTATTTTTTAGCGCTTCCTCTGCCATCAAAATACCTTGTTTTTCAGCAATACCCTGTAATTCTTCGCTAGTTAAATTACGATTTTTCCCAACAGTAGATAAAAATTCACTCCATAAATCTTCTAATAATTGTTGACTTTGTTCGCGATTTTCTCGACTAGGTTTTGTTAGTATAAAAGGTTCAACGGCTGCTTTATATTTACCCACACGAATTACTTGGGCACCAATACCATATTTTTCTAAAGCACCAGCAAAAAACATCATTTCCGAACTTAACCCATTCATTTCTATCATACCCAAGGGATTAAGCACAATCTTATTAGCTACCGAACTAAGATAATAATCTTTTTCTGACCAGTCCATATCGTAGGCAATAATTTGTTTTCCGGATTTTTTAAAACGTTCTAAAGCCGCCCGTACTTCTTTTAGTGTAGCAAATCCTGTTCCAGATCTACTAGAAACATTACCTTCTATATACAAGGCAACTATTTGCTTATCCTGAGTCGCTTTATCTATAGCATCAATAACATTACGCAGGGTAATACTTTCTTCATCTTGACCAGATAAAGCTTCTTGAAATGCTTCGGAGGTGGTGGAAGTTGGTTTAGTATCTCTAATATTAACGGATAGATCAAATACTAACACTGATTTATTTTTTAATTGTGGTTCGGGGGTTTTTGCTGCTATAGCTACTAAAAACATTAATCCACCAAAACCTAAAGTTAATATAAGTACAAGACCGACTAAAGTGCCGACCATACTAGCAAATGTATATTTTAGAAATTCTTTCATAGTGTGTTAATTGGAATAGTTTTGATTTGTTGATATTGCCTACTATAACCTAAAAAATTCTGGTTTTTTCCTTAATTAATATCTAGTTATTTGCATATATTTTTTTGAATTTATTAGAAAAATACCATTTTCACTTCCTCAAATATACAATAGACCTCTTGCGAAAGTAGGTGGATGCATGAATACACCTACGAATTAATAGGATTTTCAAGGATTTTCAAAGATTTTCGCAAGAGGTCTAATAAAATTAATTATTTCTGCCAGACACTAGCCATTATCCTAATTTTTCTATTTTAGAATGTTTTAATTCTGACAAATTAACACTACCTGTACAAAAAAGTACCGTGATAATTTCAGCAATTAGAATTTTTACCAGGTCATCAATAGCTTCTGTTGATTGGGCGGCAGCTTGTAAAAACGGCCATGCTAACCCGGCGATATCGGCACCCAAGGCTATAGTTTTTGCCACTTCTAGCCCATTGCGTAGCCCGCCAGAGGCTATTAAGGGGATATTTGGTGCGATCGCCCGTACACTGGTAATACATTCGGCAGTAGGCAAGCCCCAGTTAGCAAAGGTCGCCCCCAAACGGCGCTGGATATTGTCCTTAGCTCGTTTACTTTCTACCTTAGCCCAGGAAGTACCCCCAGCCCCCGCTACATCAATAGCGGCCACTCCTGCATTAATTAATTTTTTGGCCATTGCCCCAGATATACCATTTCCGACTTCTTTAGCAATTACCGGCACGGGTAACAGAGAGCATAAATTAGCAATTTTGTCAAGTAGTCCGCGAAAATTAGTATCGCCGTTAGTTTGGACGCATTCTTGTAAAACATTAAGATGTAAAATTAAAGCATCAGCTTCTAAGGTATCGATCGCGCGGCGACATTCATCAATACCATAACTATAATTAAGTTGAACAGCCCCTAAATTAGCCAGCAGCAAAATATCTGGGGCAATTTTTCGGACAGCAAAAGAATCAATTACCTGGGGATTTTCTACAGCGACCCGTTGCGAACCAACTCCCATCGCAATATGATAAGATTGGGCAATTTCAGCTAAACGATAATTAATAATTTTAGCTTGTTCAGTACCTCCCGTCATGGAAGAAATTAACAAAGGAACACGCAAATTTTTACCGAGAAACTGAGTAGTTATATCAATTTCACTGCGATCGAACTCTGGCAAGCAACAGTGAATAAAACGATAATTTTCTAAGCCATTAGTAATGGCATGGCATTGCACATCCTCATCTAAGCATATTCGCAAGTGGTCCGCCTTGCGAGTTTGGGTTTCTAGTGCAGCGCCAAAATTATTCTCAGTTAAATTATTTTCCAAAATCTTAAACCTAAAAGCTATAATTTTTTCCCATTTCTTGGTGGAGTTAATTTGAGGGACTAATTAACTCCACCGCATCCCGATCGTCCAGATCTTGCAAATAAACTTTTACCTGTTCTTCTCTAGCCGTCGGTAATTTTTTACCTGTAAAATCTGGATGAATAGGTAACTCTCGATGACCTCGATCGACCAGTACCGCTAAACACACTATTTCTGGTCTACCATAATCATACAAAGCATTCAAGGCTGCCCTAATAGTACGTCCTTTATAAATAACATCATCTACTAATACAACTGTTTTACCAGTAAGATCAAAAGGAATATCCGTTTTAGCTGGTGTTCGCATAGCCACCCGATCGAGATCATCCCGATAAAAAGTAATATCTAGCGCCCCCACTGACACCGAAACTTGTTCTAAAACCGAAATTTGATTTGCCAGCAGATGCGCCAAGGGAACACCTCTAGTATAAATTCCTAAAAGTACTAATTTTGATAGATCCCCTGTTTTTTCAATTATCTGGGAAGCTAAACGAGTAATAGTACGACGTAATTCTTCAGATGTCAGAATTTCAACAACTTTGGTCATTAGTTATTTTCTTTCTATTTTTATAAAAATGGATGGTACAGATCGGACAACAAACTTTTTAAAATGGCTTTACTACAAAATATTTATCTTGGTGCTTTAAGCATTTTCAGCCACCAGGGAAAAAATGCCAGAAAATTTTTTCTATTATATATAGTAATCTCCCAAAATTTATGGTATAGAAATTCAGAAATTACTCATGCTGGTTATGCTTTAGATTCACTATATATATAGTATAATTTTCTATAGGGCAAAAAATCCCCAGACTATAGCCCCTAATATAATTATTACCAGCCAAATTAAAAAAGTATAACGAGTTAATAGCAAAGCTTTCTCTATCGTCAGGGAAGTAATGGGGTTAATTGCTGCACCTAACAGGGGTTTATATTTAACAACACCACGATAGTAGTTAATGCCGCCTAATTGGATGCCAAGAATAGCAGCATATACACATTCACTCCAGCCAGAGTTAGGACTAGGATCTTTAATAGCATCTTGCCGACAAATATGCCAAACTTGTCTAGGTTTTTTGGATAATAGGGCAAGGGTAATTACTGTTAATCTACAAGGTGGCCAAGTAAGAATGTCCTCCATTTTCGCACTAAACCAGCCTAAATTTGTATAGGGTTCTTCTTTATAACCCACCATTGAATCTAAAGTACTAGCAGCTTTATAAGCGATCGCTAAAGGTACACTACCTATATATGGTATTATTATCGCGCCTAGAATTGCATAAAATAGAGGTGCCATCACCCCATCAACCGCATTTTCTGTAACAGTTTCTGTAATAGCCCTCAGAATTTCTGACTCTGATAAATCTTGAGTATCTCGACCGACATATCTGCTTAAGCGATCGCGTGCTAAGGTTAAATTTCCCATATTTAGCGGTTGCAAAACGTCCTCAGATGCGTTTCTTAAACTTTTCAGCGCAAAACAACTCGCTAAAATAATGCTTTCTATTAAAATACTTAATATCGGGTGTACTATGTTAGCACCCATAATTAGTAGCCAACTTATCAGTGCGCTAGTGCTAACTAAACCAATACCAAGGATAATACCGGCTATTTTTAGCCAAAAAGTATTTTTACATTTTTTAATTACTAATTTACTATAGCGATCGCATATCCAGCCCATAAATTGTACTGGATGTGGCCAATTTACCGGATCGCCTATTACATAATCTAAACTAGCAGCAATAATTAAAACTAAAATTTCCCGATCAACTATAGTCATTGCTTACAAAATCATAAATTTGCTTTTTTCCCTATTTCCTGAATTTCTGAGGTGTGTTACCCCCTAGTTATTACCTATTACTTGTATGGGAAAATTTCTAAATTATAAAACTACTTTCCTCGCCCAAGGTAGCTTGCCAGCTACGAGCATCATAATATAATTCTTCCAGGGTAATATTATAAAGAGCTTCTTTTAACTTTTGGTGTAATCGATTCCATAAAGCATAAGTGACCCAATCTTCTGCCTGTGCAGTTTGAGGTGAATAACCTGGTAAAGGTTCAATTGTTTCCCCTACCGCTTCTAAAATTTGTCCGAGGGAAATTTTGGCAGGCGATCGTGCTAATTGATATCCCCCAAACATACCTCGTATTGATTGGACTAAACCAGCCCGACGCATTTCTATTAATAATTTTTCCAGATATGGTGCAGGAATATTTTGTCGTTGCGCGATCGCACGCACAGAAGTCGGTCCGTATCCTGGCTGTAAACTTATATCTAATAATGCTTTAACGCTGTAATGTCCCCTAGTCGTTAATTTCATTAATATCTGTACATTCTATTCAAAAAAACTTTACTGTCCCATACTTTTATACCAGTGTCGTCTTAATATCCTCATATCACTTAAAAATTGCCTTGGCTTTTTTGATTTTTGAGCAGCTTTAGCGCTTTCTCCTATATATATTAGAGCGATCTTATCCTTCTTCATCAGTTTTTTATTTTTACCCTTGCTTGTCGCAACCAAGGAAAAATTTATTAAGGTTCGATCAGTAAAATTACAGTCCCTACTCTAGCAATATCACCTTTTTTTCCATATTTTCCCACTATTAGCCGCCTTAAAATCAATGGTTTCCTTAACTTAAATAATTCCTGCTTATCTTGAAAGCATCTAGTATAGATATTTTCCCTTGTCCCTTTTTATAAAATCTAAAAATATCTAAAAAAATTTGCCATAAGATATTCAATTTTTTGGTTTATTAGGTTAATATAGTTTTCAGACCTGACATATAGGAACATATCTTTCCTACCATGATTCAGATCTTCTAAACAGTGTAAACCTCGTGTTCGTGTTCTCAGGAGCCAGTTAATGCCTAAAAAGAAACAAGTAGAACCTCTCATAGGTAGTGATCTACTACAAAAAGTCAAAGATTTAGGGAATATCAGTAAAGAAGAAAAAGCCAGAATATGCGGCTACTACACCGTTACTAAAAATGGTGTTGAGCGCGTTAACATGATGAAATTTCTTAATGCCCTAATTGACGCAGAAGGAATTCAGCTTGACGGTAAACAAAATGGTAACGGACGTGGCGGACGTAGTGCTAGTTATCGCATTAGCGTTCAGTCTAACGGTAACTTATTAATTGGTGCCGCTTACACTAAACAAATGTCTCTCCAGCCCGGAGATGAATTTGAAATTTCCCTGGGACGTAAGCATATTCATCTACGCCAAGTTGAACCAGAAGAAATTGAAGAAGACAACGACGACGAATAATAATTAGCCCAGGATGCATTTCATATTTGTAAATAACCGTTATAGCGCTGGTTATAGCGCTGGTTATTGCGCCAGTTATTGCGCTAATTATAGCGCCAGTTGTTGCGCCAGTTGTTGCGATGAGAGCGCTAAACTAGGACTATGAAGCCAAATTATAGATATTTGCATAGTTAAAACTTAAAATACTGTTATTTGCAATATCGAGATGCACCCCTAAATAGCTAATTATTTATCAAAACCTTTGGGTCACAAAACCCGCCTTTTAGCTTGACTTAAAAATTCTTGCGTATGCATTATCACCTAGATAGCTTACCTAAATAGCTAGGCAATGGTAAAAACTAACATCCACCCTTAAAAGTCTTGCCCACAAAAATTGTCGGCATTAAAAGACTTAAAACAGACATAGAAACTAAAACTAGGCAACGTATTAGTGAAACCTCAAAAAATCCTGTTTTTAAATAAAACCAGGAAATGTCTCAATAGCAACCAGCAAAAATAAGCTAGGAAAAGTTTTTACCTAACTTTAATAAGATTTTGTCCCATGTTGATATAAATTCATGGGGCAAAATTTGCTATGAAAAAATAAACCTTAAAAAAATAAACAGTTTTTCCTATTTTTCCTACTCTTGCCCAAGAAAATAGAAAAGTTAACTATTTGGAGGGTTAAATATAATCCAAAGATCAATTAATAGCAGAAATAATGTAAATATAAATAAAA
>CAWUOF010000050.1:0-13569 GCA_963923765.1 uncultured bacterium
AATAAGATACGGCAAAGTCTTGTATTTTCACCTCTTCTTTGAGGTTATTTACTGCTATTAACCGTTCTTCTGCCAAAGCTTGTAAATAATTATTACAATTATCTGCTGATATTTGTAATCCGGATGAATGACGGTTTATTTTACTCTCATATAATTCTATACAAAGCAAGTTTTTTTGATTTGTTGCTTCTGGATGATTTTTTCCTAGATTTGCAGAAATATTGCTTAGAGATTTTTGATTTTCTAAACCTAAATATAAATCTGCAAATTTACAATCTGAAAATAACCAAATACTAACGCGATCGACTTCCAGAGTGTGGGCAGTAGCTTCTGTAATTTCTTGTAATGATGCTTTTAGATCGCTACCGTTTTGAGTTTTACTCTTAGCTAATTCTACTAAAACTTGGTTTTGTTTCCGCAATTCTTTTTCGTTATTACATTCTTGTTCAACTAACGTAGTAGCATTAACATTTATATTAGTTAAGGAGCGATCGGTAATTTCTTCTGCCCACAAAATTAAACCGCCTATTTCCCCATCGTTAGCATTCCATAAATGCGCTTGCCATTGCACCACTAATTCTGCTTCTGGGTATTCTTCCCGCCATCGTTCGATCGTTCCTGCTAAACAGGATGATTGAATTTTCTGCCATTTTTCTCGATCTTTTACACCAGTATCATCAAGATTTTTATTTTTAACTACAAACTCAGGAAAAACATCATAAAAAGATTGACCCACGATACTTTCTTCCTGCCCAGCACACTTACTCAGCCAGTGACGACTCGCTAATAAATAGCGCATCTGGCGATCGACCATCGCCACTGCCAAATGCGTTTGTTCCAAAAATAGCTTAAAAATATCAGGATTTTCCGGAGTGTACATGGTTTATTTCCCACATATCTACTGTTTTAATCATACAATAAAAAAGAAAATAAAGTTAGATTTTACCGCGCCATTAGCTCCAATTAACACATTTATCGAAGCTATTTCTATTTCTATTTCTTTAATTGATTTGTAACCTTTAATCTGAATTTTATTTAACATAATTTTGATTTTTAATATTTATTAAAAATTAGGTTAAAATTACTTGTAATCCTTTTACTAACCTACCAATACCTGCTACTGCGGTACTTGAATGCAATGCACCGTAGGCAACGCGCAAATAACAGCCATTTTCTAAGCCGAAAGTATTACCAGGAATTACAGCGATATGATGTTCCCGAATTAATCTTTCTACTAACTCGATCGAACTTAATTTAGTATGTACTTTTAATAAAAAATAAAATGCTCCATCGGCGGGAGGAATAGTACATAAATCGCCTAACTTTTCCAATTCATTAAGTACCAATTGCCGCACTTCCGTAATAGCCTTTAATTTTTCTCGACAGTAACCTATTCCTGCTTGTAATGCCCCTAAAGCTGCATATTGGGAAATAACAGGCGGACAAATTAAAATAGTATCCTGAATTTTATTAACTGAAACTAACAAATGTTCAGGAATTACCATATATCCAATGCGCCAACTTGCAAAACCGTAGGCTTTAGATAAACTAAAAAGGGATATTGTATAATCATTACTATCTGTAATAGAACCCGGTGAAAAATGTTTTACACCATTATAAGTAAAATATTCGTAAGCTTCATCACTGATATGATAAATATTATGGCTACGACAAATTGCATTTACTTCTCGTAGGGTTTCTTCTGGATAAACAACTCCACTAGGATTATTAGGAGAAATTGTTACTACTGCCCTGGTTTTATCGGTAATTGCTTGTTTAATTGCCTGGGGAAGTAATTGATAATTATCGTCTGTAGGCACAATTACAGGGCGACAATTAGCCATAGTAATTGCCATTTCGTGATTAAAATAATAGGGAGATTGTAAGATAATTTCATCCCCAGGATTAGCTATTGCTAAAACCACATTCATAAACCCCATATTGCTGCCAGCAGTTACAACTATTCGGTTATTAGCATTAATTTCTATACCATTTTCTGCTTGGAGTTTCTGAGAAATTGCCTCAACTAAAATTGGAATACCTGTAACGGGTTTATATTTATGATTTTCTCCATCTTGTAAAAATTGGGAAATTTGCCCGATCGCCTCTGGTGGTGGACTATATGACACCACACCTTGACCTAAAGAAATAGTACCTGGAGATTGACGAATTAATTCCGCAACTACTGGAATAATAGGCGCCTGTACCGCCTGCATTCTTGCAATTTCGTTTTTCATAACATTATTTCTGGATGTTTTAACTGATATCCTGCTGCTTTAATTTTTTGATTAGATATCCGTGCATTATAGTTACGGACACTAGGTAATGATTCATCCCAATAAACTTTAGCTAAACCGTGTTTTTCACATACTTTATCTATTAACTCTCGGTTAATTAATTGGGAATCATCCACTAAATTATATATTCCTTGTAATTGCTGTTGCCGTGCAAATTCTATTGCCCCAACAATATCATCTAAATGAATCCAATTTGAAGGTTCATTACCTTTACCAGGGCGAGTAGTTCCTGCTACCCTACTAAATATTTTTACTAACTCTCTACCTGGTCCATAAATTCCTCCCAATCTTAATATACAAACTCGGAGATTTTCCTTAGCTATTGATAATAAGATTTCTTCTGTTTGTTGTAGAGTTTCTACATTTGGCTTATCTTTATTAACTGGTGAATCTTCATCTACTAAAGCACCATCTTGATTGCCATAAATACTACAAGTGCTAGTATAAATTACTTGTTTTACCGTAGTAGAATTATGCTTAAGTATTTCTGCTAAAATTTTACTGGTTTGTAGATAAGTTTCTACATAAAGATTAGCATTTTTTGCGCCTACACTCAGTAAAATTACATCTTGGTTTTGCACTAAATTTTGCATGGCTTCTCGGTCATTGCCTTGCAAGACTATTGCTTGACGAAAAATTGCCGCTAATTCTGTTATTTTTGCTGGAGTAGTTGTAGTTACAGTCACGTCTAAACCTACATCTTGATGCCAATAGCGGGCAACTACTTTACCAACATATCCACAGCCAATAATTGCTATTTTCATGGTTAATTATCGCTTGAAATTTTATTAGTGATTGTATTAATTTTCGGCAAATAAATCTAAGGGTAAATGTCCGTACATATCGTTAATTCCATCTGGGTGAGAAGATTGACAAGATACTAACACTCCCCGATAAGGTCCTAGATAGGAATCGAGATAACATAAACCTGTTGCAGGATTATATTTTATATAAACTGTACCATCAATGGGAGTTAGTTCAGTTTTAGCTTCATAACCTAAAGCTGTGCTATAATTTTTTAAGGCCAAAATACCCTGTTCGGCTGTATCGGCGCAGATACCTAAAATTTGATAATCTGACTGACTACTAATTAATAAAAGTGCTTGACGAATTAACTCGTTTTGTGGTAGAGAATCGACAGGAATAGTTTTAACACAGTCAAATTTTTTCAGGATTTTGTGCGCTTCTTCTAAGGTGAGATTGGTCGAATTTGATAGGGACATAGATTTTGATAATTTGTATAGTTAAATTATGTACAGTTAATATTTTATATGATAATGGCAGAGAAAATAAAAATATTTTAGCGACCCAGGAGCAACCATGAAAAAAAGTTTACAGGTATCGGAAAACATAACTTTTAATGAGGCGATCGCCTTTGCGGAAATGTTGTTATCACAGATACAAGCGGAGGAATTTTCATCAGAAGAAATACTAACAACAATATCTGCTTTAGTAAAAACAGTAAATGGCGCTAGAGGATTTTTTGTTACTTATTTACCATCGGCAACAAATTTAGCAGATAACCCCTCACCAGAAATTATCAAAGCCCTGCAATCTTCCCCAGATACTATAGCAGAATTAATGGTAAAAAATTTAGTGATGTCTGCTGCTATGGTAATTACCCATCGTCGCCATAAAAATGAAGAAATGGCGCAAAGTTCCCATCGCGTTAAAACTCGATCGGCTAATTTAATCAAACTCTTACAAATTCCTGCTATTTATGAAATTGCTAATCAAATACTAGAAACTATCACCACAGGCGCAGGAAAATACCAAGAATTTTTAGAACGTTGGGGTTATGATACAGAACAAAAACAGGTAATGCAAGAAACTCTGCAAAAAATCCTATCAAATCAATGAAGAAAACCACAGGCGATCGCAATTATTAACAACACATTTAATAAATTTTTGGGCAGCGATCGCCTTACCATTATTTAAATCTTTATTTAAATCCTATTTATTTATTATTTTGTATTATTTTGACATTTTTACCCTTCCCAAGATATATAATAATATACTCTAAACATCTTAGCCTATGAGTTACTGCTTAAATCCCCATTGCCAGAAAACTGCTGACAACCCTCCTGGAGCAAACTTTTGCCAAAATTGCGGCACAAAATTACTATTAAGAGAACGTTATCGTGCTATTAAACTAATTGGACAAGGTGGTTTTGGTAGAACTTTTTTAGCAATAGATGAAGATAAACCATCAAAACCTCGTTGCGTTATCAAACAATTTTTTCCCCAAGCCCAGGGCACAAATAGCGCTCAAAAAGCATCAGAATTATTTGAACAAGAAGCTATTAGATTAGATGAATTAGGAAAGCATTCCCAAATACCAGAATTATTTGCCCATTTCAGCCAAGATAGTCGTCAATATATTGTCCAAGAATTTATCGATGGAGAAAATTTAGGAGAAGAATTAGCCGCCACAGGTGCTTTTGATGAAAATAAAATTCAACAAGTATTAAATGATCTTTTAGCAGTATTGCAATTTATTCATCAAGGTAAAGTAATTCATCGCGATATTAAACCAGAAAATATTATCCGTCGTCGTCTTGATGGCAAATTAGTATTAGTAGATTTTGGTGCGGCTAAATATGCAACAACAACTGCTTTAGTAAAAACAGGTACAAGTATTGGCAGTGCTGGTTATGCAGCCCCAGAACAATCTTTTGGTAAAGCTGTCTTTGCTAGTGATATTTATTGTTTAGGTGTTACTTGTATTTATTTACTTACTAATATACAACCTTATGAATTATATGATCCGATAGAAAGTGCTTTGTTATGGCAAAATCAAGTTAAACATAAAATTAGTAAAGAATTAATTACTATTCTGAATAAAATGATTCAGAATGCTGTCAAAGCCAGATATCAATCTGCGGAGGAAGTTTTACAAGCTTTACAAAGTTTAAATTATCAAAAAGCATCTCCTCATACTGGAAATCTTAAACCTTCTATACAAAATTATAGACTGGCTAATTTTTCTTCATCTTCACATCCTCTACCACCTCCCAAGGTAATTATCCCTGCCGTTGCTTCTATAAAAATAGAGTTTTTTACTAATATTAGGAGTATAGATCCTTTTTATAGTATTGCTTTTAGTCCAGAAAAATATATTCTTGCCGCAGGAAATCGCAATAAAACTATTAAAATATGGGATTTACATAATGGTAAAGAATTAAATACCCTTGGGGGGAGATTTAATGGTCATGCAGCCCCGGTTTTTGCTGTGGCTTTTAGTCGCGATCGCTATACTTTAGCTAGTGGTAGCGATGATACTACTGTCAAAGTATGGGATATTCGCAACTCTCAGGAAAAATGCACTTTTAGAGGTCATACTAATGCTGTTTATTCTGTAGCTTTTAGTCCGGATGGATATACACTAATTAGCGGCAGCTATGATGGTAATATTAAAGTATGGAATCTCTATAATAGGGCAGAAAAATTTACCCTTAAAGGTCATTCTAACCCAGTTACATCTGTAGCTTTTAGTCCGGATGGAAAAATTATCGCTAGTGGTAGTAGAGATACCACTATTCAATTATGGAATGCTGTGACAGGGGAAGCAATTCATACTATTGAAAGCCATTCTCGATGGGTTAACTGTATTGCTTTTAGTCCGGATGGAAAATTTTTAGCTAGTGGTAGTGCTGATAATACTATCAAGTTATGGGATATAAATACACAACAAGAAAAATATACTTTTTCTGGTCATACAGGTGCAATTTCTTCTCTTACTTTTAGTTATGATGGACAAATTTTAGTTAGTGGGAGTAAAGATGCAACTATCAAATTTTGGGATATTGCTACTGGTCAAGAAATTAATCACGAAGAAGGACATTCAGGGGAAATTTATGCTGTAATTTTTAGTCAGGATGGGCAAATTTTTGCCACTAGCAGTGAAGATTGTATTAAAATTTGGAAAGTTATCAGAAATTAGGTTAGTATATTTGATAATCATAACTAAAAGGAAAAAACGGTTTTAAATGTACCTTCAAAAGTAAACCCATTAGCACTATCATTATTAGCATTAGTAACTATCATTAAAGAGGGAGTTATACTAATATTGTCGCTAATTTTAAAATTGCCGAAACCTTCAAAATTAGTTTGAGTAGCATTCCCTAAACCGGAGGAAACAAAAGGTTGACCGATCGCTACACCAGCTAAAGTACCAGGTATGATAAAATTACGGGCTGTTATTCCTACCGCCCAACTCCAAGGATGTAAATTTAAATCTCTGCCAATAGCTGTATTAAATCCTTGATAATGACCAAAACCAAAACGTCCAAATAATCCATATTGATTATTTAAATCATATTCCACATTTAAACCATAAGCGTTAATATCAGTGTTGTTTATTTGCGCGTTAGTATATTGCAAACGCATAGCAAACTGAGCATTAGGTGTATATTGTAATTCCACACTACCTTGATAACGATCGTTAAATAAACCTTTACCACTATTAGGTCGATCGGCATCAGCAGCAATATAAACACCATTTAATCTTAATTGTTTATTAATATCCCAATTTACTGCCGCCCCAGCACCTTTAGCTAAATCAATTTGATTTTGTACTATTAAAGGATTATTAATAAAAAAGCTGGAGTTAAAATCAATAGCTTCATTATTAGCATAACGGTTGCGATCGATAAAATCCTTTGGTGTCATTCTCGCCCCCACCGTTACCCCTAAATTAGATATCGGTTGAAAAGTATAATATAATCTACTTAATTTTATATTTTGGTCTACTTCACCATAAGCCAACCCTCCCCCATTTGCTATTAAACCAGTAGTTCCTAATAAATTTACTCCCCCTTTTCGATGCCGCAAACTTAAAGCATCACCCCCATTATTTCCCATTTCCAATTGAGTTAAAAGCACATGGTTTTGTTTAAAAATCGTTACCAAATTTAACCGAGTGCGGGAAACAATAGTAGATGCTGAATTAGAACCCCCAGTAAAAGCCGCTATAACTTGTCCTTGTAATTTAGTAGTAGGAGAAAACTGGTTTATTTCTAATTTAGCAATACGCGGATCTATCTTATCTAAACGAGTACCCAACTCTGCCAAAGCTGTAGCATATTCTCTTTGTAAACGGATTAAAGTATTTAAATCTTCCCGAAGGACTGAATATCTAGGTTTAGAAAATTTTTCCAGGACAATTTTTAGTACAGATGCAAATTCATATCGAGTTAGCGATCGATTCCCATGAAAAGTGCCATCAGGATAACCTGGAATCATAATACCATGTCGTTTTATTAGAGATTGTAACGCCTGATAAGCCCAATCAGTCGGTTTAACATCAGATAATTGGGAAACCGATGTCACCTGATCCATGCTATCATCAATATTTATTTCCTCTGCTGTCGTTAAATTTTCCCTATTGTTTAAATTTGATATATCTTTTAAATTTATTTGTTGATTTTGGGATAAATTCCCAGCAATATTACCAGGATTTTGATTAAAATTAGATATATTAAGTCTATTTATATTATCACTTTTATCTACCGATACAATATCTACTGCCTGAGCGCGATCGGGCAAAAATAGATTAAAAATTGCCCAAAAAACAAAACCTATAACCAGAAAATCAGATTTTTTCACCTTTCGATACCTCCACCAAGTAAAAATTATAAATTAATTATAATAATATGATCAAACAGTGTTTATTAAGTTAAGTTACATTTTTGCGATCGAGCTTTAAACACCATTGATGTCCTTAAAATATCTTAAATCTAAAATTAAACTATTGCCAGGGACAATCTTTTATGATTAATAGACGATTAACAAATTTATGGATAAACCCATTCCAGCCCAAATTATTAAACTAATTAAGTGGTGATTTTATAAAAAATTACCATAAAAAAATCAACAGATTATCCAAAAAATTAAGACTAACTATATTTTAATGCTACCTAAAAAGTTAAAAAAATATTAACCTTTAGTCTAGGTTACTTTTCAAATCAAAAATTTTATCTTATAATTAGTCAATCTCATAATATTTTATACTTTTACCAATGAAAATGCCTAACATTTTTAAAGCCAGCTTAATTAGTTTAACTATTGGTAGCTTAATAAATATCTTCCCATTAAGTGTACAAGCCGGAGTAGGAGACCCTAACGGTATTAACAATAAACCCCAGCCAGGATGGACTTTATGGCAACGATGGGATAAATTAACCAATGCTAACATAGATTTCGGTATATCCAATATGGAATTAGGGGCGGGATTAGATTTACAAAATCTATGTTTTGGTGAAGTTGACACCCCCAATACAGAGAAGAAAAAACAAGAAACCTACTGGTGGAGATTAACAAATGACGTCAATCAAATCGGTTCGGGACAAATACAATATGGCTGCTGGATAAATGGTAAATTTAAAGGTACTATTACTGCCACTGCTTATAAAACATCTTTCGGAGATATGCCTTGTTTACGGGTTAATGATTCCGTAAAAAATGGATTAATTATTCGTGAAGAACCAAAAATAAATTCTCGGCGTTTAGGCATAGTTAAAAGCGGAGAAATTGTAAAAGGTAGTTATTTACCTTTAAATATTATGACACAGGGTAATATTAACTGGATTGAAATAGAATCACCGCAAAAAGGTTGGATATTAACAGGAAAAACAGGTGTAAATGAAAATGTTTCTTTGTGTAAAAAACGATAAAAACTAATCAGTAAATTATCATCCTGGGATAAGGAATTATAAATAATGGAAAATACAGATAAAAATTTTAGCTTATCTTGTCCAATACCTATTCAACAATATCCTAATATTTTACTGGCGCATGGGGGAGGAGGAAAGTTAATGCACCAGTTAATTGAAAAAATGTTTGTACCAGTATTTGGTAAAGCTAATAACATTATCCAACATGATGCAGTCGCGATCGAACTTTCAGGAGGCAAAATAGCCTTTACAACAGATTCATATATCATAAATCCCATATTTTTTCCTGGCGGTGATATTGGTTCCTTAGCAATTCATGGAACAGTAAATGATTTAGCAATGGCGGGGGCAAGACCTCTATATCTTAGTGCTAGTTTTATCTTAGAAGAAGGTTTACCCATCGAAACACTTTGGCGGATTGTTCAATCTATGCAAAAAGCGGCAGAAAACGCAGGAGTACAGATAGTTACTGGTGATACTAAGGTATTAAATAGAGGCAAAGGAGATGGGATATTTATTAATACATCTGGAGTAGGAATTATTGAACACTCCCAAATTATAGCGCCCATATCAGTTAAGCCAGGAGATGTTTTGATAATAAATGGTGATATTGGCAGGCATGGTATTGCAATTATGGCAATGCGAGAAGGGTTAGAATTTGAAACAACAATAGAGAGTGATTCTGCACCGATCGCCAGCTTAGTTTTAGAACTTTTAGACGCAGGAATAGAAATACATTGTTTACGAGATTTAACCAGAGGAGGGTTAGCAAGTTGCTTAAATGAAATAGCCCTAGCTGCTAAAGTAAATATATTAATTGACGAGAATTTAATAGCAGTCCGTGAAGATGTGCAAGGGGCTTGCGAAATTCTTGGTTTTGATCCTTTATATGTAGCTAATGAAGGGCGATTTATTGCCTTTGTTGCAGAAAAAGATGCAGAAAAAGCTGTAAAAATTATGCAAAATCGAGATAAAAATGCCAGTGCGATCGGCAATGTAACTAGCACAGGTCATGGCTTGGTAACAATGCAAAGTAAAATAGGTGCAACTCGCATTGTAGATATGTTAAGCGGTGAACAATTGCCGCGCATTTGTTAAGTTTAGTAAAAAGTCCAATAATTATGTAGATTTTTGTAAAAAATAAAATTTATATTACATTATGAAGCAAAATGTAGTTAAATCTAAAAATAGGCGATAAAATTTCTAATAAAGGCTCTAAAAAATATAATTCCACTGGGGCAAAAAGTAAAAATTAAATTTACTTAAAATTTAATTATCCAGCAGGAATTTTTCAGGAGGTAAAATTTTTATGGTTTCAGTAGCAGTAAAAGCCCCTGTTAGTAAGCAATTTGGAATGGTAATTCCCAACAGCGATCGGGAAGCAAACCAAACCCTAGAACAACGTATCCAAGACGCCAGAGAACAAGCACGTTTTATCACAGAAATTAAAGGCGTAGAATCCCACGATGCTGCTGTGGCTTGGGATGTTGTCGAAGAATTATTATCAGAAGCTGCACATCAACGAGTCAAACAACCCAAAAATGATTTCGATCTCTACTGCCAACAACATCCAGATGCTGTAGAAGCTAAAATATACGACGTATAACTATCACATTCATGTTTAAACCAAACCTTCTTTCTGAAAAAAGGGAGAAGGTTAAATTATGACTAGATGCAAAAACCACAAAAATACTGGCAAACGATCGCTTTTTGTTATACTCTAAAATTTGTTATACTCTAAAAAGCGATCGCTATACATTGTTTAATATTATCCGATTTTATCTTACCAGAAAAGCAGCACATTCAACATGAGATGTTTGGGGAAAAAAATCGGCAGGTTGTACCCTAGTTAATTTATAATCCCCTGATTGACAAAGCAATTTTAAATCTCGCGCCAGAGTAGCAGGATTACAACTAACATAAACTATCCGATCGGGCAGTATTTCTAACAAAGTTTCTAACACAGATTGATCGCATCCTTTGCGGGGCGGATCTAACAACACAATATCCGGTTTAACATCCATTTGTGGCAATAATTTCTCCACCTCTCCAGCATAAAAAACAGTATTAGTTAAACCATTTATATCAGCATTTTCCTCGGCTTGTTTAACTGCCGCTGCTTGCACTTCCAAACCGATCGCCTTTTGCAACTTTTTAGCCAAAGGCAAAGTAAAAGTACCAATACCACAATAAGCATCAAGCAATATCTCATCACCCTGCAAATTTAACTCTTTTTCAATTTCCAGTAAAAGCGCTTCTGCTGTTTCTGTATTAACTTGAAAAAAAGTATCTGCACGCAAATTAAACTCTAAACCAGCAAATTCCTCCCGCAAATAAGAAATTCCCGCAATACAAACCGTTTTTTCGCCAAAAATCACATTAGTTTTTTCAGGATTATAATTAAGGCAAACTCCCACAAGATTTGGATAACGTTGCAGCCATTCTTCAGCTTGAATTTCTATGTTTGCTAATTTACCAGTTTTAACTACTAATGTTAGTAATATTTCTCCAGTACGTCTTCCTATACGTAAAGACAGATGGCGAATTTCTCCGCGATGTTTATTTTCATTATAAACCGACCATTTTTGTCCTTGAATATCCTGCTTTATTTCAGCAAGTAATATATTTAACCGTGAATCTTGCACGGGACATTGATTAAGATTAACCAATTGGTGACTACCTTTTTGGTAGTAGCCTGCTTGGACATTGCCAGTACTGGATAATGCTACAGGATATGTAGATTTATTACGATATTTTAAGAAATCTAGCGATGCTAAAACTAAATTTACGGGAGGTTCAGATATATGGCCAATACGTTCTAAAGCTTGGATAACTAAATTTCGTTTAGCAGCTAATTGGTATTGATAGTCTATATGTTGCCAATAACAGCCCCCGCATTTGTCCGCAACAATGCAATTAGGGCGAATGCGGTGGGGAGATGGTGCTAAAATTTCGTGAATTTTGCCTAATGCAAAATCAGGTTTAACACGCAGAAGCCTTACTAAAACGCGATCGCCCGTAACTGTATCAGGTACGAATACTACACGCTGTAAATAACGTCCTACCCCGTCCCCGCGATCGCTTAGATCGGTAATAGATATTTCTACTAATTCACCTTGCTGCCAGCGATCGATATCTTTGATAAATTCTGTGTCCATTTTGTTAGCCCATTTTTTAGTCCATTGTCCTTAGTTTTTACTTTTTGAGCAATTATTGGCAATTTCCTATATTTATTTGTGCCTCATAATCGTTAAACTACGTAATGATATCAATTAGATAATTCAGAAAACATGAGCGTAGTTAGCCAAGTTATTCTCAAAGCCGACGACGAACTCCGGTATCCGAGTGCTGGAGAGCTCACAGGCATGGAATCCTTTTTTAAAACAGGGGAACAGCGGGTGCGAATTGCTAGTACCTTAGCTGACAATGAAAGAAAAATTGTCGATGAAGCTAGTAAGCGTCTGTGGCAACAACGCCCCGATTTTATTGCTCCTGGTGGAAATGCCTATGGTCAACGCGAAAGGGCACAATGCCTGCGCGATTTTAAATGGTATTTACGCCTAGTTACCTATGGTGTACTTGCCGGCGACAAAGAACCGATCGAAGAAATCGGTGTCATTGGAGCGCGGGAAATGTACAATGCTCTCGGCGTACCTTTACCGGGAATGGTGGAAGCCATCCGTTGTTTAAAAGCCGCTTCTGTGGAATTACTCAATGATACAGATGCTGCTGAAGCTTCTATCTATTTTGACTATCTCGCTCAAGCGATGGCTTAAAAAGTCATTTATCATTATTGGGTAAATAGGTAATAGGTTTTTGGTTTTTGGTTGTTGCTTTTTGTTTCACCTAAAATCTGAAATCTATTACCTATTTTTTTTGATTGTTATACATAATATATAAAAAACCGACAGTCTTCTTTTTTGAATCTGTCGGTCTCTTGTGTGTTCCCTGTTAGTTAGTGACTCGGCTACAGTTAAGTCGTAATTTCAGTATCACCTTTTATTTTCTCAGAAATTGCGATCGCTATCTTAACCAATCGTGATTTATATCACAATTAATTAGTGATTAACTTTATTGCTCAATATCAATTAATTGTTTTATAATTATTATTTTTATTTGCTATTACAAAAAT
The DNA here is from genome assembly GCA_963923765.1 of uncultured bacterium. Lineage (GTDB taxonomy): Bacteria > Cyanobacteriota > Cyanobacteriia > Cyanobacteriales > CAWUOF01 > CAWUOF01. The sequence continues at coordinate 13,104 of CAWUOF010000050.1, forward strand.
ATTTATTTTTATCTATGATTGTAAATTTTTATAAAATTATTTTTAAAATTAATTCTAATTTTTTATAGCAAATTGTAATGGAATTTGTCAAAACTTAACATTTGATTAAAATTATTTTATTATTTGCATCGCGAAGTATAGCGAAATATCCCTAGCCTACACAGGATTAAACTTAGCCGAAAAACTAAACATAGGTTATTTAGATGAAATAGATAACTCATCACCATCTCTAGCCTTGGCAATAGTCCAGCTAGTAGTAGAAAATACCCCCATAGTAGAGCAAACAAATAAACTACTGCAACATTACCAAATTAAGTCGAGAGGAGATAGAATCAATGTTTGGATTAAGTGATTTAAAACAAACCAGAGTTTATCAAGAAGCTAAGAAAGAAGTAAAGAAAGAAGGCAAAATAGAATCAGTGACTAGACTATTAGCGATCGGATTAACAATAGAACAAATTGCCAC
>CAWUOF010000051.1:0-13539 GCA_963923765.1 uncultured bacterium
TGTTTTCTTAACAAGAAATGATTATTTTTTTAGTTTCGCAAGAAGTCTAATATATAATAATGGAATATGATTATAACAATTTCATCGCTTATTGGCGATATTTTTACCTTATTTATTAATATTATTTGTAAAATCAATTATACCTATTTACATTTGTTTGTATTTCATGTATAATTAAAAGATTTAACTTAATTTAGTTTATTAAAACTATCTGGATTTTTGCAGAAACTACTAATAGTGTTGTATCATTTTAAAACGTAATTTTTTCCACCATATCTGTAATATTAACGATTGATATCATGGTTCGAGAACTAGAAAAAGTCAGCCAAAACAGCGATTTTCCAGCAACAGCACCAGCAGCAAATCCGGTATTTTTTAGGACCTATAGCCGCCGTGTAGACAAAGGGCGAGAAACTTGGGCAGAAGTGACCGATCGAACTGTCAAAAGTTTGGCAAAACTAGGTCAACTTACGGAAGAAGAATCTAACCTATTATACCGAATGCAATCGCAATTAAAAACCCTCACATCTGGGCGTTGGTTATGGGTTGGTGGCACGGAATGGATACAACAACAACCAAACTTTTCTGGTGCCTATAATTGCTCATCTACAAATATAAGTGATTGGCGAGCCTTTGGGTTATTAATGGATTTAGCCATGATGGGTTGCGGTACTGGTGCAGTCCTCGAACCTCAATATATTAACCAATTACCACCAATTCGTAATCGTTTAAATGTCGAAATTACAGGAGAAATAGGCTTTACTTTAGCAAAAGAGCGTCGGCAAAAAACCGAAATACAAATAACAGGCGATCGAGTTAATATATATGTAGGAGACAGTCGTCAAGGCTGGGTAGAATCCTATCAAACTTTATTAGAATTATCTACAGATGAAAGATTCTCAGGAAATGTAGAAGTTTTGATTAACCTTAGCGATGTTAGACCTGGAGGAGAACCATTAAAAGGCTTTGGTGGCGTTGCTAACCCAGTGAAATTACCAGGTCTTTATAAACACTGTGCAGGTATTTTAAATAAAGCAGTAGGGCGTCAATTAAATTCTGTAGAATGTTGCTTATTAATTGATGAAGCTGCCGTAACAATTGTTGCCGGCAATATTAGGCGATGTTTACCTGAAGATGCTTTAGTCCATACAGCTAAAGGACTTGTACCTATTCGTGATGTGCAAGTAGGCGACTTAGTACAAACACCTTTAGGATTCCGGAGAGTTGTAGATAAGTTTGACCAAGGATTTCAGGAGGTTTATGAGATTGAAACTAACGCCACTCATCCCAGAGCAACGCTCAACCATAAACAAGCTGTTTTAGCTGATGCCAAGGGTGAAATTACCTGGAAAACAGTAGGCAGTTTAGTAGAAGGCGATCGCCTCCTTCATAACACACAAATCTTAACTGGTACAGTTACCCATCTACCTGCTGACTTTACTAAAACTACACCTAACCATAGTCAAACAGCTAAATCTTTCATTATTCCTGATCTTACTCCTGAAATAGCTTGGTTGATTGGATTTACTCATGGTGATGGTTATGTAGCCCTTGGCCGCAATAAGCACGATCAGCCATTAGGTCATGTTGAATGGGCGATGAATGGAAGAGATGTAGAAATTACGAAAATTCAAGCTAAAATTGACTCTGCTCTAGCATTATTTGGTTTAACAGCTACTCATGGCATAGTTAAAGGTGAAAATACAGCTAAGTCAATTTGCTCTTCTATTCAATTAGCTGAATATTTCCATCGCTATATTAAACAACCTAATGTTCCTCTAGTTGTTCCTAGCTTTATTTTGCAAGCCTCTGTAGATGTACGATCTGCCTATTTAGCTGGGTTAATGGATAGTGATGGAGCAATTAATAATCGACCTCCCCATTTAGTTACATCGGTCTATGGCTCATTTATTAGACAAGTTAGTGCAGTTTTATCTAGCTTAGGTATCGCTGGGAGAATAAATATTACCTATCCGCAAAAAGAGAAATGGCAAGTTAAATACAACCTGACAATTCCGGCTTTTAAAGAGAGATATAACGCTTTGATAGCACTGCACTCAGTTAAAGGTGAACTGCGTCAAGCACTAAAAATGTATGGTTTCACCGTTCCGGGTGCAATCATGGGAGAGACTTACACCTATAGCGAAATGGGAGAAATGGGTTTCCAAGGCTCTCGAACTGTTGATGCTAATTATGAACGATATATTGCTGAATCTGATATCTCTTTAGATATTCCTGTCACAGTCAAAGGTTTGGGTAGTTACGATTACGTTCAAACTTATGATATTGAAGTTGAAGAAGCTCACTGTTTTTACTGTGATGGTTATCTGACGCATAACAGTGCAGGCATGAGACAATTTATTGCCGATGATAAACTAGGTGCTACAGCTAAAGATAATTTATGGCAGCAAGACGCAGCAGGAAACTGGCGGATAGATCCAGAACGAGATGCTTTACGGATGGCGAATCATACTAGAGTATTTCATCGTAAACCAAACTTAGAAGAATCAATAGAAGCTGTACGTAAACAATATTACAGTGGTGAAGGTGCAATTCAGTGGGCAGGGGAAGCTGTCGCTAGGGCTAACCGTGATTTACTTACTACATCTGAACTGAAAACAGATTTCTTGCGGGCTTATGAGCAAGGAACAGCTAAAGAGTGGATAAAAAAACAATATCCTACAATTGATTCCGAGGAAATAGAACATAGATTAAGTAGGATGGGGCTTAATCCGTGCGTTACTGCTGATACTTGGATTCACACTGAACAGGGAGCAAGATGTGTTAAAGATTTGATAGGTAAACAGTTTAGTGTGTATGTCAATGGAGAATTATTTAGCACTACAAGGGATGGCTTTTGGTTTACAGGGGTAAAACCTGTATTTAAAGTTATTACTCAAGAAGGCTATGAATTGCGTCTAACTGGCAATCATCAGCTACTTAAGGTGACTGCTCAAACTCAGAAAAAGCAATATTCCGAGTGGGTAAAAGCCGAAGATTTGAATCCTGGTGATTATATTTTGCTTCATAATCATCGTCCGATACAACCTTGGGATAGTTTTGGTACTTTTGATGAAGGTTGGTTACTGGGTAATCTGATTGGGGATGGCAGTATTGCCTCAACACAATGGGGTAAAACAGCTTATCTACGATATTGGCAAGACACTCAAGAGGAAATGGGAGAATATGCTGTTACTTTACTTAAAAAGACAGTTAATTTTTCCGGCTCCACAGAGTCTGGTTGCTACCATAAGCAACTAAAACATAGAGTTATTAACTCATCAGGCTTGGCTCATCTGGCAAATAATTATGATATTACCTTAGACCATAAGATGCCAACAGATAAAATTGAGGAAGCCAGCTATGAATTTTATCGTGGTTTTCTACGTGGCTTATTCGATGCTGATGGTAGTGTGCAAGGTAATCAACAAAAAGGTGTTAGTATCCGACTGGCGCAAAGCAATCTAAAAACTTTGAAAATTGTACAAAGAATGCTGGCGCGGTTGGGTATTATTTCAACTATTTATCAAGAACGTCGTCCGGAAAGCTATCGTTATCTTCCTGATAGTAATCGTCAACCTGCTTTGTATTTTTGCCAATCCCAGCATGAGCTTGTAATCAGTAATGATAATATCTATACTTTCCAAAGTATTGTCGGATTTCAAGAAGCGCAAAAAGCGAATCGATTGCAAGAAGTATTGAGGGGATACAAACGACAACTAAATCGGGAGCGATTTACTGTCATAATTAAGGAAATTATACCTGATGGGGTAGAAGCAGTTTTTGATTGTACAGTACCAGGAGTTTCCCAATTTGATGCTAATGGAATTGTGGCTCATAATTGCGGAGAAATTATAGGTAGTAATTTTCACTGTAATTTGGCGGAGATTCATTTAAATCAATTAGATCCATATAACTATCAAGAACAGGAAGATGCTTTTACTGCTGGGGCATTATCTGTAGCTGTGTTGCTGAATCATCAATTTGTTGAGCCACGTTATCAATATAGTCGGAAAATAGATCCGATCGTGGGTGTTTCTTTTACAGGATTATTTGACTTTTTTGTTAATGCTTTTGGTGTTAATTGGTTGCGATGGTGGCAAGAGGGACGACCAGAAACTAATGAAGGAATAGAATTTAAACGCCAGGAAAAAGAATATTTATCTCGTTGGCGTGATACTGTGCATCGTGTAGTGTGGGATTATTGCGATCGCCATAATATTAAACGACCAAATCGCTGTACAACAGTGCAGCCCAGCGGAACGAAGTCATTACTAACAGGAGCAAGTCCGGGATGGCATCCACCGAAAGCACAGCGTTTTATCCGTCGTATTACTTTCCGAAAAAATGATCCGGTAGCATTAGCTTGTATTGACTACGGCTATAATGTTGTACCAGCACAATCAGATAAAGATGAAAATGGTAATCTTTTACATGATGCTTTTTCCGATCGCTGCTCAGAATGGCTGATAGAAATTCCAGTGGCTGTAGCTTGGGCAGATTTACCAAGGGCTGATGAAATTGATATCAGTAAATTTAGTGCCTTGGCCCAAATGGATTTTTATATGAATGTCCAAACTAATTTTACCAGGCACAATACATCAGCAACTATTGAACTGCGATCGGATGAAGTAGAAAGCTTAGGAAAACGCATCTATTCAGCAATTCAAAATGATGAAGGTTACATTAGCGTTGCCCTTTTAGCTCGTTTTGATGACCATCAAGCCTTCCCTCGGTTGCCTTTTGAACCTATTTCTAAACAAGAATACGATCGGCTAATGCAAGAAGTTTTGAGTCGTCGTCGTACTCATGATTTTTATACCGCTTTGATGCGTTATGATGCTGGGGAATTACTCGAAGCAGGGCCAGCAGGTTGTGATTCGGATAAATGTTTGTTTTCCGATACTAAACCGGAATAGTGGCAAAACGCGCTAGGATACCAAAGTAAGTAAATCTCGCCATCACTTCCGGAGCTAATTTTCATGTTCTTCGATGAATTCAGTCCTGTTCTCAAAGAACTTACTCAATATCCCGTTGCCTTTTTTGGCGGGTTTTTCTCTGGTATCCTCCGCCTCAATCTTTCTGATGACCCTATCAAAAGCTGGCTAGATCAACAAGCGGGTTCTCCATCCTCTGTTTCTACTTCCGGGGATAATCATAATGGTAAATCTAGTGGCCCTCAATCTATTTCGATCGAATGAGGCTAACTGCCTGAAAAGGGACTTAAGTTAGAAAATTATGGAATTAGGGGCCGATATATACCAGGCCCCTAATTATTGGGATTTTGTATGCTAGATAACCTTATAGTAAAAAATATCTAGGTATAATACAAATTTAAGAAGTTTAGTAATGTTGGTAGTTAATTTTCAACCCCCTGCTCTCGTATTTTTGGCGATAGCCGATCGTTGATATTTACTAATCATAAATTTCGACAATTTTTGGCCTAGCAGCTAAGGTTTTTTGTCAATTTTATTGCTAAACTTTGATTGATTGCTCAGATTCATAATACACATGACCATTTATATTGGAAATCTGTCCTACCGGGCTACTGAAGAAGACTTGAAAGAAGAATTTGCTAAATACGGTAGTGTTAAACGAGTCGTATTACCTACCGATCGAGACACAGGGCGAATGCGCGGCTTTGCCTTTGTGGAAATGGAAAGCGATGATGAGGAAGACACCGCCATTACCGAGTTAGATGGGGCGGAATGGATGGGGCGTCAGCTACGGGTGAATAAAGCTAAACCCAAGGAAGATAATCGATCAGGTGGTTTTAGACGCAATGAATATTAATAAAATTTAATCCTAAACGATCGAGATTTTCAGTACTTTTCTCGTAATCTCGATCGATTAATTTATTAAATTATAGTTAACGAGTTATATTGACAACTCGCTAATTTTTATACTTTTTTGTTAATAAAAATCTGCGATCGCCAAAATCCTTAAGTTATATTAAGTAATAATACTTATAAAATTTGGTGTCTTTCTATACTTAATCTAAACTTAAGCCGACTTCGCTAAATGCCCTTTTAAGATAGTAAAGTAGGACTTGAAAGAGGCAGAAAAGACCATGACAGAAGCCGAAATACCTCTAAAACAGGATGTTACCCTAGATCGAGATTGCACAACTTTATCACGCCATGTGCTTCAGCAATTACAAAGTTTTTCTGCGGATGCACAAGATCTAAGTGCTTTAATGAGTCGTATTGCCCTAGCTGGAAAATTAATTGCACGTCATCTAAGTAGGGCAGGATTAATGGAAGGAGTATTAGGATTTACTGGCGGTATGAATGTCCAGGGAGAATCTGTTAAAAAAATGGATGTTTATGCCAATGAAGTCTTTATATCAGTTTTTAAGCAAAGCGGTTTGGTGTGTCGCTTGGCATCCGAAGAAATGGAAAAACCCTATTATATTCCAGAAAACTGTCCAATCGGTCGTCATACCCTACTTTACGATCCGATCGATGGTTCTTCCAATATAGATATAAATCTTAATGTCGGTTCTATTTTTTCTATTCGTAAACAAGAAGGTAACGATGAAGATGGAGAAGCGCGGGACTTATTACAATCTGGACGTAAACAAATAGCCGCAGGTTATATTCTATATGGACCGAGTACCATGTTAGTTTATTCCATCGGCAGAGGTGTACACTCATTTACTCTCGATCCGAGTTTGGGAGAATTTATTCTTTCCCATGAAAATATCCGTGTACCCATATCCGGCCCTATTTACAGCGTCAATGAGGGGAATTTCTGGCAGTGGGATGAGGCTATTCGAGATTATATCCGCCATGTCCACCGCCACGAAGGGCGATCGGCCCGCTATGGTGGGGCGCTAGTGGGAGACTTCCATCGGATTTTATTTCAGGGCGGTGTATTTTTATATCCTGGTACAGTTAAAAAACCCCAAGGTAAATTACGCTTATTGTATGAATCTGCCCCTTTAGCTTTTTTGATAGAACAAGCAGGAGGTCGGGCTAGTACAGGATTTCAAGATATTTTAGATGTAATTCCCGATAAACTTCATGCCCGCACACCTTTGATTATTGGTAGTAAAGATGATGTGGACTTGGTAGAGTCTTTTATTCAGGAACGAACCGAGGAACAACAAGAAGAAATACTTACAGAAACAACCAAACCTTAATTTTTGCTAATATTAATGGCTAATGGAAAAAGTATTGTGAATAATTATCAGTTATTAGCTATTAGTTAGCGATCGCTAGTATTACCAATAAATCCAGAAAAATATGACTCAAAATCCATTATTACAAATTGAACAAGAGCATGGCCAAAGTGTGTGGATGGATAATTTAAGCCGCAATATTATTCAATCCGGAGAACTAAAGGAAATGCTGGCTAGTCGGGGCATTATGGGAATTACCTCAAATCCCGCTATTTTTGAAAAAGCCATAGCAGGTAATGTTATCTACGATACAGACATAGAAGCAGGAATTCGCTCTGGTAAGTCTGTATTAGAAATATATGAATCTTTGGTATTTCAAGATATTCGCGATGCCTGTGATATTTTTAAACAAGTTTACGAAGACAGCAATGGATTAGATGGGTATGTAAGTATAGAAGTTCCCCCCGATTTAGCTCGCGATACAGAAGCTACAATTAAAGATGCTAAACGCTATTTTGCCGCAATTAACCGCCCCAATGTAATGATTAAAATTCCTGGTACTGATGAAGGCTTACCAGCAGTTACCGAAGTTATAGCATCAGGAATTAGTGTTAATGTTACTTTACTGTTTTCCGTAGAAAGCTATGTAAAAACAGCTTGGGCATATATTGAAGGCTTAGAAAAACGAGTGGCTGCTGGGGAAGATATTAGTAATATAAATTCAGTAGCTAGTTTCTTTATTAGCCGGATTGATAGTAATATTGATGGGCGATTAGATAAACTAATTAAGCAAACAGATGATACCCAAAAACAGGAAGAATTGCAGGAACTTAAGGGTAAATTTGCCATTGCTAATGCCAAAATAGCTTATCAAAAATACAAAGAAATTATCAAGAGCGATCGCTGGCAAGCATTAGCAGCAAAAGGCGCAAAAGAACAACGCTTACTATGGGCATCTACTAGCACCAAAAATCCCGCCTACAGTGATGTTATTTATGTAGATGAATTAATCGGCCCTAATACGGTTAATACCATGCCTCCAAATACCATAGAAGCTTGTGCAGATCACTGTAATGTTGCTAGTCGCATTGAAACCGGAATAGAAGCAGCTTATCAAATTACAGAAACGCTACAAAAACTAGGAATTAACATCGATGAAGTAATGACAGAATTACTCGAAGATGGTATCGAAAAATTTATTCAGCCTTTTGAATCTCTGAAAAAATCTTTGGAAAGCAAAGTTAAACAATTAGTGACCGTAGGCTAAAAAGATTTTGGTCATAGATTATCTATATAATATAAAGCCAAAACAAGCACTAGCTTTATACTATAAAAATTTCCTGGCTTAAATTATTAACAGATAATCTATGACCAAATTTCTGATAAAATACCAAAACATTTACAAAAAAACTTAAAAATACCCTTGGAAAAATACCCGTTGTTGCGCTGAGTGTGCCATAATTACACCGAATATTAATGGTTTAAAAAATAATCGCTGCTGGTAATTTATTATTTATATTATCCCTGGTGATTTGTCTAATTTTTGTGATTTTTCTGGTTATTTTTCTATTGTATCCCTCTGGGTATTCTGTGGTTAAAACTCTAAAAATATATAGTTGTTTATAGTTGTTTACTATTATAAAAAACATATTTTTTTAACAATTTTTGGTTAAGCTTATATATTTTTATAAATATGTAAACAAACCGAAACATTACCAGAAAAAACTTAAAAAATTTGATATATTAGTCATATACTTAATCAGGCTGGAAAATTAAAAAGGAGGAAAAATAAAAATGGTCATGCTATTAGAAAACCCTCTGCGCGTTGGGTTACAGCAAGAAAGAACCCCAGAACCCTTAATACTAATTATTTTTGGAGCATCAGGTGATTTAACACAACGCAAGTTATTACCAGCCATTTACGCCATGAAACGAGAAAGGCGACTACCTCCAGAAATTACCATAGTAGGTGTAGCACGACGAGAATGGAGCCATGATTATTTCCGGCAGCATATACGTGCAGGTATTGAACAATTTTCTGATGGTATAGAGACCGAAGAACTTTGGCAAGATTTCTCTCAAGGATTATTTTACTGTTCCGGTGATATGGATAATCAAGAAAGCTATCAGAAATTAAAAGCTTTTTTGAGTGAATTAGACGGTAGAAGGGGAACCAGAGGCAACCGAGTATTTTATCTAGCTGTTTCGCCTAAATTTTTTCCAGAAGCCATTAAACAGCTAGGCGCATCAGGAATGTTAGATGATTCAGTAAAAAGTCGTTTAGTCATAGAAAAACCCTTTGGTAGAGATCTCGGATCTGCCAAAATCCTAAACCGAGTTGTACAACAAGTTTGTAAAGAAGAACAAATTTATCGGATTGACCATTATTTAGGTAAAGAAACAGTACAAAATTTACTGGTGTTTCGCTTCGCTAATGCTATTTTTGAACCATTGTGGAATCGGCAATTTGTTGATCATATTCAAATTACTGTGGCTGAAACTGTAGGGGTAGAAGATAGGGCAGGTTATTATGAAACTTCCGGCGCTTTACGGGATATGGTGCAAAACCATTTGATGCAGCTTTTTTGTTTAACTGCAATGGAACCGCCTAATTCTTTAGATGCAGATAGTATTCGCACCGAAAAAGTAAAAGTTCTCCAGTCTACCCATTTGGCAGATGAACAAAATTTAGATTTGTCTGCTATACGTGGTCAGTATTCGGCAGGGTGGATGAAAGGAAAACAGGTGCCAGGATATCGTCAAGAATCAGGGGTAAATCCGGAGTCTATTACACCTACTTATGTGGCGATGAAATTGCTAGTAGATAATTGGCGATGGAAAGGTGTTCCTTTTTATCTACGGACAGGAAAAAGATTACCTAAAAAAGTGACAGAAATTGCTATTCAGTTTCGGGAGGTGCCGTTATTAATATTTGAATCTGCGGCTAGACAAGCTAACCCAAATGTGTTGGCGTTGCGTATTCAACCAAATGAGGGTATTTCTTTGCGATTTGAAGCTAAAATGCCAGGGCCAGAATTGCGGACGCGATCGGTCGATATGGATTTTAGTTATGGTACTTCCTTTGGTATGGCAACAGCCGATGCTTACGATCGATTGTTATTTGACTGTATGCGGGGCGACCAAACTTTATTTACTCGTTCTGATGAAGTAGAAGAAGCATGGCGAGTTGTGATGCCTGCCCTAGCCGCTTGGGAAGCACCTACAGATCCTGCTACAATTCCTCAATATGAAGCTGGTACCTGGGAACCGGCAGAAGCGGAACAATTAATCAATCAAGATGGGCGTCGCTGGCGCAGACTTTAAAATTACTTGAAAATTAGCTACTAATTACTCTGGTGGACAATACAACTAAATATTTATCCCTGGATAATTAAATTTAGGAAATTTAGAAAATTAGTAGGAAAAAAGAGTAATTAGGAATTAGCTAGTAATGATAATAATTAAATAGGTAGAATCAGAATAATAATCATAGCTAAAGGTAGATATAACCGAATTTGCTTTTTAGCTTGGTTTTTATTTATTTTAAATTCTGACCTGTTTTCTGCAAATAGTAATTAAAAATTAGGAAAGGCATAAAAATGATAGCGCAATCTCCTCCCATAGTTTCTTTACAACCGCCTAAAGATGTTTCCATAACTGATATTGAAGCCGAACTTAGTCGAATATGGCAAAGCTATAATTCTGATGCTAATGGCGATGTGCTGGCAGCTACTAGGGCGACTACGTTTACTTTTTTGGTTTATGAACCGGAAGAAACCCAGTTATTATTATCAGCATTGGGTTTTTATAATGGTCCGATCGATGGTATTGCTGGCCCGCAAACTTTATCAGCAATTAAAGATGCCCAAAAAGCTTATGGCATAGAAATAAGTGGTAAAGCTGATGAAGAAACCCTCGATCGCTTGCGGGAAGCTTATGCTCAAAAGCGATCGAATTCTAATAGCGATAGTAATCAAAAAGTTAATTATTCCAACAATAGGGGTTTTGTCGTTGCAGATGCGATCGCTGCTTCTAACCCCTGTCGTATTATTGCTTTATGTCCGATAACGGGAGAAGATACAGGTGTAACAGCCCAAGTATCTGCTTACTGTCCGATGAATAAGCAGAACCATAATACTTTAATTTGTTGCGAATATATTACCATTCAAGGTACTGCTACCGCTTTAGAACGTATTGGCGGCATGATATCTGCTTTAACTATTGGTGAATTACCTAAGTTTTTGTGGTGGAAAGCAACGCCAGATCCGGATAATATCCTGTTTAAGAGACTAGCAGGTATTTGTAATAGTGTTATTTTTGACTCCAGCAGTTTTAGTGAACCTGAAGATGATTTAGCCCGGATACAAGGTTTAATTGAACAAGGCATACATATCGCCGATCTAAATTGGCGTCGCCTTGCAGCTTGGCAAGAATTAACCGCAGAAGCTTTTGACCCACCAGAACGTCGTGATGCTTTAATAGAAGTCGATCGGGTAACTATAAATTACGAAAAAGGCAACCCTACCCAAGCTTTAATGTTTTTAGGTTGGTTAGCAAGTCGTTTAAAATGGCGCCCGGTTTCCTATGAAAAAGAAGGTGGAGATTACGATTTAAAACGTATTAAATTTGTCTCATCTTCTCAGCGTACCATAGAAGCAGAATTAGCAGGCATTCCTACCGCAGACTGGGGAGAAATTCCCGGTGATTTGATTGCTATAAAACTTACTTCTACTAATTTAGAAGCTGATTGTTGTACGGTTTTATGTTCAGAAACTACTGGTTGTATGCGGATGGAAGCCGGCGGCGGCGCCCAGGCTTGTCGCATTCAACAAGTTTCGGCACTGGCTGACCAAAAAGCTGAGTTTTTGTTAAGTGAACAATTGCGGCGTTGGGGTCGTGATGTGCTTTGGGAAGAAAGTCTCACAGTTACTGCTGAGATTATCAAATTAGGTAATAGATAATGGTTAATAGGTAATGGAAATCAAGCCTAATTTTAGGTTGTTATTTTCTATTACCTATTGCTACATTATTATTTAACATTTAATTGTTTATGTATAAATGAAATCTTTTCTTTTAAGTTACCTGTTACCTGTTATAATTAATTGTTTAGGAAATTAGGAAAAAATTGGCTTTAGTAATTGCAGGAGAACGTAGCGGGGCAGGTAAAACAACTGTTACCATAGCTTTATTAGCTTGTTTAAAACGGCGGGGAATTTCGGTACAATCTTTTAAGGTTGGCCCGGATTATATAGATCCGATGTTTCATCAATATGTTACTGGCTATCCTTGTCGGAATTTAGATGTAATATTAACATCGGAAAATTATGTACAAGAGTGTTTTAAAACCCATACCCAAAAGGTAAAATATGCTTTAGTAGAAGGGGTGATGGGTTTGTTTGATGGAGTTAGTGGTAATGGGTTAGAAAATAAATATTCCTGTGCGGTTTCTAGTACTGCTCATATTGCGAGATTATTAGATTTACCTGTAATATTAACTATTGATTGTCGGAGTTTATCGGGGTCGGTAGCGGCGATCGCGCATGGTTATCGATCTTTTGATAGTAACCTAAAATTAGCAGGAGTAATTTTAAATAAAGTCGGTAGCGATCGCCATTTAGAATTATTAAAAGATGCCCTAGCACCTTTGCAATTACCAATTTTAGGAGTTTTACGACGAGATGATGATATTACTATTCCCGATCGCCATTTGGGGTTAGTACCAGTAGCAGAAATGTCTAATTTAGATACAATACTGGATAAAATTGCTCATCTAGCTGATAAATGTTTTGATTGGGAAGGTTTGTTGCCTTTATTAAATACTAAAAATCATAATATAAATTCTCAGGGAATAACATTTACAACTAAAAATATTACTAATAAAATTAGAATAGCTATTGCTAAAGATAAAGCCTTTAATTTTTATTATCAAGATAACTTAGATTTACTAGAAAAATTAGGGGCAGAGTTAATATTTTGGAGTCCTTTAAAAGATGCAGCTTTACCAGAGGGAATACAAGGGCTATATTTTGGTGGTGGTTTTCCAGAAGTTTTTGCGGCGGAATTATCATCAAATCGATCGGCTTGTGCGGCTGTGAAAGCAGCAATTACCGCAGGGATACCAACCTTAGCAGAATGTGGAGGGTTGATGTATTTATGTCAAGAAATTGTTAATTTTGATAACGAAGCTTGGCAGATGGTAGATATATTACCCACAACTGCCATCATGGGTTCTCGTTTAAGTTTAGGATATCGACAGGCGATCGCCCTGCAAAATACTCCCTTATTACCCGCAGGTACAAAAGTCTACGGGCATGAATTTCACCGTTCCCATTTAACCAAAAATGCCACAAAACCGATATTACAAACGCGAGGATATTCTCAGGATAGTTTAACCAACTATGAAGGCTGGGGCTTGC